>JAEZAL010000104.1 GCA_023427705.1 Bacillota bacterium
GTTTTATCAGGTCCATTAGGATATGTTGATGATATTGCATTAGCAGCTTATGTATTAAATAGTTTAGTTAATAATATAGATGAAGAAATAGTAAAAAGATATTGGGTTGGAGATGAGGATGTATTAAATCTAATACAACAAATCCTAAGTGTTGCTGATACTATGCTTGGTGGTGGAATATGGGAAAAGCTAAGAAAGACGTTTGATAAAAAGAATAAATAAAGTTTTAATAAAGTATACTAGAAATAAATTTAATTAAAACTTCATTTATTTCACATATAATATGATAAAATATTTATAAAGATAATATTAAATATAAAGTTTAGGAGGGTATTTATGTTAAAGAAATTAGCTTCAGATGCTTTAGGATTAAGTGATATTGGAAAAATAATTGATAAAAAGGATTTTAATAAGGTAGATGCAGATGATTACATACTTCATGAAGATGGAGAACAAATATTTTTCCTTATAAAATCAAGAACTGATGAATATTGCTTTACTAATCTTGCTTTTATTCATGTTGATGGAACATCAGCAGTAAGTAAAAAAAGACTTGTAACTAGATATGATTATTATAAACATACTATTAGAAATGTTACTATAGAAACTGCTGGAACTATAGATTTAGATTGTGAAATCAAGTTTATTATTGGAGAAAATATTTTTTCTATAGATGTAGATAAAAATCAAATAGAACAGTTAAAAGATTTATATAAATCCCTAATTAAAATATCTCAAATAGTACATGAAAATAATATTCTACTTAATAAGTCAGAAGAAACATTAAAGATAGCTGCTACTGCATGTGCTTCAAGTAAGGTTGTTGAAGGTAATATAGCAGACATATTTAGAGATATAAATGAATATTCTTTTAACTGGACAAAAGTAAGCAGAGAAAACTATATTAAAAAAGATTTTACTGATGTTTTTAAGAATTATATAAATAATTAAGATAAATCTCAAAGTACATTATAAAACAATAAGTTTATGGCTTAGTATATATAAATCCTTAGGTAATATATTTATAGTAGTACAAAATAAGGAGGGAAGTATCTTTGGGTAAGGGAGTTAGCATTCAATGTGGTGAGTGTGGATATAGTGCAACACTATTCGAAGGAGTAGGTATTAGAACTAAAGATTTTGAGGCTTTTATAAAAGCTCTTAATGAAAAAGATAGAGAGTTTATAGGCTATATAATAAACAAAGGTACTACAGAAGAAGTAATCTATCATAACGCATATGGAAAATGTGATAGATGTGAAGATTTAGCTACTATAAATTATATAAAAATTAAATATGATAAAGATAAGACTTTTACATTGGATAATAAATGTCATGTTTGTGAAGGTATATATAAGCCTATTACTTTAGAAGAGATTGAAGAAAGTAGTTGTCCAATTTGTAATAATAAAAGATTCAATAGTTTTATGACTATGGATTGGGATTAATGAAATTAATATATTTAAAGGGGCTATTTAGATAGCTCCTTTATTTTTATGAATAATAGTCCTTTAATTCTGAATATTAAATTAATTTTTCTTTTTTAAATTTGAATCTATCTATTTTTAGTGTATAATCAAATAAAAATCAAGGAGGTAATACCATGAATGTTGAAAAGAAAAGAGAATTTATAATAAATGTAATTTATTTCTTAATAATTGGAGCTATAATATATATAACTATTAAATACGCTCTGTGGTGGTTTTTACCATTTGTTATAGGCTTTGGAATAGCATTTATGTTAAAACCTCTTATTAATATGATGACTAAGAAGTTTAAAGTAAATAGAAAAATAGTTGCTGGAGTTACTGTCTTAGGATTTTATGCAACAGTAGGAGCTTTATTTACAGTAATTATAGTAAAAATATTTATATCATTAAGAGATGTGTTTGGGAGACTACCAGAAGTATATGTAAATAGTATAGAACCAATTATTATGCAACTTTCTAATAATATTGATAATTGGGTAATTGGATTAGATCCTGTTCTAGTTGATACTATTGGAGATATGATATCATCCATAGCAGAATCATTAGGAACAATTATTTCTTCAATATCATCAGGAGTTGTTGCTTTTATATCATCAACAGTTACAATGGTACCAAGTTTCTTTATAATGTTGATATTTACAATTATATCATCTTTCTTCTTTGCTATGGACTATGTGAAAATTACAGGGTTCATAACAAGGCAATTTTCTCCAAAGATAAGAGTTATCTTACTTGATGTGAAAGATTATGTAGTTGGAACATTATTTAAATTTGTCAAAGCATATTCTATTATAATTTCTATAACTTTTATAGAATTATCTATTGGTCTTTCAATATTAAAAGTAGATAATGCTATAACAATTGCGTTATTAATTGCTTGTGTTGATGTGTTGCCTGTTCTAGGTACAGGGGGAATAGTTATACCTTGGATATTTATAGAATTATTTAAGGGAAATGTACCATTAGCAATAGGACTAACAGTAGTTTATGTTGTAATTACAGTTATCAGAAATATAATTGAACCTAAAATAGTTGGTCAGCAAATAGGATTACATCCAATAATTATGCTGATTTGTATGTTTGTTGGGGTTAGACTTTTTGGATTCTTAGGATTATTCCTTTTACCAATTATAGTTATAATAATGAAGAATTTAAATGATTCTGGAAAAATTAAAATTTTTAAGTAGATAAAAGTTGGAGATTAACAATGGAAATAGAGTTTTATGAAAAAAATATAATAGATAATAATAAGTTACTATATGCAATAATAGTAGCTAGATATAAGGGGAAATGGATATTCGTAAAACATAAAGAAAGAGATACATGGGAAATTCCAGCAGGTCACAGAGAAGTTGACGAAGATATAAATTATACTGCTGAAGAGAGTTGTTTGAAGAAACTGGAGCAAAAAGCTTTAATATAGAA
>JAEZAL010000123.1 GCA_023427705.1 Bacillota bacterium
ATAATATTTAGAGATTTTAGTAACATTTCATTATTTATTGTTCCAACTAGAGGAACTTCACTAAATTTAAAATTATATTCTTCTCCATTTTCCCTTAATGATATTCCATCTCTTAATATAGCAAATGATACATCTTTATGTACTACTATATTTCTTATAGACTCTCTTTCATCTATAGAAATATTGGTATCTATATATACTATATTTCTTCCTTCTTCACTTTTTATTGGCGAGTTTTCAAAATTTAATATTCCATTTTCATATGTAAACTTAAATTCATCTGATGAAATAACTCTTTCCATATTTTTTTGTAAAGCACTAATAGTTATAAAACTAATTGCGCCTTGTATTGCACCAATAATTAAACATAGTATTATTGAATATAAAATTGTTCTTGAAAGTTTTTCTCTTATTAAATCTTTATATCCTGTTATACTTGTTATACTTATTTTTAATTTTTCTATAAAGCTTATATTTTCATTCATAATTATCTAAACTCCTTAGAATTTTTCTGTTTAATTAATATTTTAACACACAATAGTTATATTTTTTTAATTATTAAGATTAATTTCCAACTTTTTTGTTAATGATTATAATATATGTTTTAAGGAGGTCTAAAAAATGTATAGTAATAAATCCAAAAAGAAAAATAGATTTTCTATTTTTAAATTCTTATCTTTTTTTCTTTTATTAATACTCTTAGGATTTACTGCAGATATTTATTTAAACTCACAATATGAAATGTTAACATCTAAATTTTACAATAACTTTAATAACTATGAATTTTCTGATGCAAAATCTGTAATAAATAATAAAAAGTTAACCATAAAAAAGAATAAACTTAATAAGGACTTAACATCTTATTTTACTGATATAGTAAATAAGGTTTGTATATCATTATCTAATAATGAAATAAGTTCTAACTATGCTCTTAAAATATTAAATGAAATTAAAAGCTATAATATTTTAAATTCATCTTTGGATAAATTAATTATTGCTTTAGATGAAAGCTATAATAATTCATCTACTACCGATAATCATAATTCATCTATTGATACACTTAATGAAAAGAATAACTTTAATTATAATGAAGACAATTATTTAAATCTTGGAATAATAGCTTTTAATGATAAAGATTATGATACTGCTATTAAATATTTCGATTTAATCCCTAAATCTTCTGAGGATTATGAAATAGCAAAAGAGTATATAAAAGATTTTGAAGCAAATTATAAAGATTATTTACTTGATAGTGTCGACAAGTTAGTTGCTAATAAATATTACACTAAAGCTCTTAATATTCTATCTAATTATAACGAAAGCCTTTTAAATGAAGATGAAATACTTGAAATAGAAAATAAAATACAGTCTATAGAATCATTTAGACAAGAATATACGGAGAATGACTCAGAATATACATCAAATGCAATACTTCAAGAAATAACTCCTAGTAATATAAATTCCTTTTCTATATCTAGTAAAACCCCTTATTTAATCTATTTGAACTTAGATAAACAAATTACTTATATATATGAAGGCTATAATAATAATTGGGGTCTTATAAAAGAGTTCGATAGCTCAACTGGAATAGAAGGTAAGGAAACTCCTAAAGGGATATTTTCAGTCACTAATAGAGGGGATTGGTTCTACTCAGAAGAATTCAATCAAGGTGCTAAATATTGGGTTCAATTTATGGGAGATTACCTCTTTCACTCAGTTCCTTTTGATGAAACCCAAGAAAATATAGTAGATTACACCTTAGGTACTCCTGCTTCACATGGCTGCATAAGATTAGCTGTAGATGATGCTAAATGGCTATATGATAATATAACTGATAACACTAAAATAATTAAAAATTAAATATAAAGAGCTGTCATATGACAGCTCTTATATGCTTCTAATTATATACTTTATATATTAATACTTAGTATATATATCTTGATATGAAAAATCTATTATTATAAAAGGATCTTTTTTAGGATCTAATCTCTTAATAATATTTACTAAGTTTTGCTCTGGTATTGCAACACATCCATATGTATATGAACCTGTATCACAATGTAAGAATATAGCTGAACTCTTACCTGGTATTACTGGCCACCTGTTATAATCTATAACTACAGAATAGTTATAATACCCTTGATAATCAATTAGTTTTTCTGCTGAATTCCATCTTCCATTTGGCTCTCCAAACTGCATTGTATTATAATACTCTGAATATACATCATCTACCCAATATTCAGAACCATCTAATTGCCTATATCTTATCATACTTCCCGGGTCTGGATTTATGCCAAAAGCTTCTGTTAATGAATATATTCCTGTTGGTGTAGATTTATCCATTTCATAAACATCACTTGCAGCTTTCATTCCATTTTGTCCTAATCTTGCTGAAACCTTGTCTACAATAAACCATTTTCCAGCACTATCTTTTTCCCAAAATACTAGTTCACCATAAGAACCACCTTTACTTACAACAGTTATTATTTGACTAGAACGACTAGAAGCTACAGTATTTGAAATTGCTAATTCAGCTTTTTCAGTAGTATCATTTACAATACTACTATTATCATCTTCATTATTCTCTGCAGGTGCAGATTCCTCTGCTATTTTTCTTTCTTCTTCTTGATTTTTTATCTCAGCTACCTTTTTATTATATGTATCTTCAATGCTTGAAATTTCTTCATTTGGATATTTTTCTTTAAACTTATCTATTAACTCTTCAGCTAAAGATATATCCTCATTAATAGCTATTGATATTTTCTCTTTATCATTATTAATTCCATCATAGTAAGCTTGCACATTTTTTTCTACTTCTGATATGTCTTCATTTAACTTACTAAATACCTTATTGTTCAAATCATTAGCATATTTTTCTTTAAAAATATCTATTTTTTCTTTAGATTTTTCAATATTACTCTCCCCTTTTATTAATAAAAAGTCTTCAAGTATATTTTTATATAAAGTCATGTTTTCATTATTTGATTCATTTATTAATTCTACTGCTTCCTCATAATGTCCATTTAAAATTCCAGTTTCTATTCTATTAATTAATTTATTTTCATTATTTGTCTTATAAACAGAAATACTAAGAATAAGTATAATTGCTAAAATAGAAGTTATTGCTATAATAATCTTTTTATTCTTCATAACGCCCTCCTTCATATATCGTTTATGGAAAGTATAACATATAAAATCTTTCTATAAATTAATTAATTATTTCATTTTATGGTATTATTTATTTATATTAGAAAAAGGTAGGATGAAAATGAAAATAATTATTCCAAAAGAAGTGAATTTTATTATTAATACATTTTATAAAAATAAATATGAAGCTTATATGGTAGGAGGTTGTGTTCGTGATAGTATTTTAGGGAATGAACCTAAAGATTATGATATAACTACTTCTGCTATACCTGAAGATACTATTGCTCTCTTTAAAAAGACTATACCTACGGGATTAAAACATGGAACTGTCACTGTTTTAATTAATAATACTCCTTATGAAGTTACAACTTTCAGGACTGAAGACAATTATCTAGATAATAGACGTCCATCATCAGTTAATTTTGTTACAGACATAAAGGAAGACTTATCAAGAAGGGATTTTACTATAAATGCCCTAGCTTATAATGAAACTACTGGTTTAATTGATTATTTTAATGGACTTTATGACCTAAAAAATAAAGTAATTAAATGTGTGGGGGATCCAGATAAGAGATTTAAAGAAGATGCTTTAAGGATGCTTCGTGCTATTAGATTTAGTTGTCAATTATCATTTGATATAGAGAAAAATACTCTAGATGCAATAAAAAACAACTATTTACTTATAGCTAATATCAGTAATGAAAGAATTAGAGATGAATTATGCAAAATATTACTTTCTCCTAATGCGTCTAAAGGGTTAGAACTTTTAAGAAGTACTAAACTTCTAGAAATTATATTGCCTGATATAAACTCATTAGTTGATTTTTCACCTAAGTGTACTAATCATAATAGAAATGTCTTTTCTCACACATTAAAGGTTATTGATAATACTAGAAGTAATTTAATATTACGATTATCAGCTTTATTGCATGATGTAGGTAAAATAAATACATTAACACCTTTTAATAATGGAAGTTTTTATGGGTTTCCAGGTCATTGTATTGAAGGTTCTACAATGAGTAAAAATATACTATCTAATCTAAGATTTGATAATAATACTATAAAAAAGGTATGTAAATTAATTGAACATCATTTAGTTTTAGATGTTAATAACATGCCTACTAAGTATGAGGTTAAAAAGTTAATAAATTCTGTTGGAAAAGATAATATCTATTTATTATTTGAGCTTCAAAGAGCAGATATTAATTCTCTAAATAATCCTAAACCTTTTTTAAAAAAGGTTGCTTATACTGAGAGCTTAGTTAATGATATACTGGAAAACAATGAACCTCTTACAATTAAAGATTTAAAAATAAGTGGAGAAGACTTAATAACTATTCTAAATATTAAACCAGGTAAAGCTATTGGAGAAACATTAAACTTTTTAATTGAAAAAGTTTTAGAAGACTCTACTCTTAATTCTAAGGATTTATTATTAGCATTAGGAAAAGAATTTATAGATAATATGTAAAAGGAGCTGATTACCAGCTCCTTTTTGATTATTTATCTATTCTAACTGCTTTATTTAATCCAAATAAATATAGATAGCTTTCTTTAACTTTTTTTCCTGTTATCTTTTCAACTGCATCTTTATAATATTTTAGTTGAATTCTATATTTATCTATAACCTCTTCTTCCATTCCTTCTACTACATAATCTGTTTTGTAATCTAATAAAACTATTTCATTATTTTCTTCAAATATACAGTCTATAATACCTTGTAGTCTAACTTTCTCATTTGTATATTTTTCTTTTTCTAATGTATTATCTATTTCTAGGCTACTTATTTCTGTATAAAAAGGAAGCTCTCTCTTTAATAGATTACCTTCATTATATGCATTCATCATTCTTTTTCCTAATTCACTTTTAAAGAAACCTAAGAAGTTAGTTCTTTCAACTGCTTTAACTTCTTCTTCTGAAAGCAAGTTATAATCTTTCATATTTTCAATTTGATTTTTTATTTCTTCTCTTGTTGATACTTTATCTAAACTTAATTTTTGCATTATAAAGTGGACTGCTGTTCCTCTTTCAGATGCTGATAATCCCCTCTTCTCTTGAAGGAACTTTGGTTTTAATACTTCCTTATCTCTAAAGATATTAACTGTTATAACATCATCATCTTCATGCTCATAAAGAGATCTTTTTAAATCTGATACAGACACATTACTTGGTAATCCTTCTGCTGATTTATAGTAATATTTATAATCTAGTCTTCTTTTTATCTCTTCATCAATTCTATCTACTTCTTTTTTTATAAATAAATCATCTTCATCAATTTCATCCACAGCCACTTCATCTTTTTCCACAATCAAATCACTTTTACTCCACATTTTTACCTTCCATGTGGAAAAATCATTAACAACTCCACTATTATTAGCGCCTATAAATTCTCTAAGCTTTTCTCCATCCCTATGTTTACATAAGGCCATTCCAACCCAATCTAAATAACTCTTTCCTTTTAAAACTTCAGATGCTGGAACTATTTCTCGGTCTAATGCAGCTGCTGACATCCATCTTGATATTGATTTTTCTAAATTCTTTGTTGCTCCAGTAATAATTAATTTTTCTTTAGCTCTTGTAAATGCAACATAAAGAATTCTCATTTCTTCTGAAAGAGTTTCAAATAATATTTTCTTTTTTATAGCTTCCTTTGCCAATGTGCTGTATGAAATTCTTTTTTCTAAATCTACATAATCAGGTCCAAAGCCTAGGTCATCATGATATAAAATTGATTTATTTAAATCCATTAAATTAAATTGTTTTCCAAAACCTGAAGTAAATACTACTGGAAACTCAAGTCCTTTACTTTTATGAATACTCATAATTCTTACAACATCTTCATTTTCTCCAAGTACCTTTGCACTTCCCATATCCCCTGAAGAACTTCTAAGCTTATTTATGAAATTAATAAAATTAAATAATCCCTTAAAGCTAGTTTGCTCAAATTGCTTTGCTCTTTGGAATAATATTTTTAAGTTCGCTTGTCTTAGCTTTCCATTAGGCATAGCCCCTACATATCCATAGTAAGCAGTATCCATATATAAATACCATATAAATTCATCTATAGGAGTATATATAGCTTTCTTTCTCCACTTTTCTATATTATTAATAAATATCTTACATTTATTCTTAAGCTCTTCATTAACTTCATACTGATCTTCTGATACTTCTTTTATTATTTCATAAAAATATTTTTCTTTATTTAAAAGTCTAATATCACCAAGTTCTTCTGCATTAAAACTAACTAGAGGTGAACGTAAAACTGAAATCATAGGAACATCTTGCATTGGATTATCTATTATTTTTAATAATGACATAATTGTTCTTATTTCTATAGTTTCAAAATATCCTGTTCCTGTATCAGCATAAATAGGAATACCTTCGTAGCCGAGCTCTTCTAAAAATATTTCTGACCAATTTTTTGTTGCTCTTAGTAAGATAACTATATCTTTATACTTTAATGGTCTGTATTCCCCTGTTTCCTTATCTAAAACCTTGTATATCTTCCCTGTATTAAAATCAGGATTTAAGAGTTCTTTAATTCTTTTTGCTACTATTCTTGCTTCAAGTGTTATAGCATCAACATCTTCCTCTTCTTCTTTTACTTCTTCACCTAAATTTACTTCTTCAATTTTATCTTCTTCTAAGGAATCTTTATTACCTGACTTATCTAATATATGAATCTCTATTGGACCTGCTATAATTGTATTTTCATCTTCATTTTCTTTATAGTTTGCACCTAAATTAAGAGCCTCATCATCTGTATATTCAAGTTCTCCAACAGTTTTAGACATAACCTCTTTGAATATATAGTTAACTCCGCTTATAACTTCTTCTCTACTTCTAAAGTTCTTATAAAGTTGAATTTTTCTATTTAAGCTTCCTTCTTCTAATGGATATCTATTATATTTATCTAAAAATAATTCTGGCTTAGCCTGTCTAAATCTATATATACTTTGCTTAACATCTCCAACCATAAATACATTTGGGTTTTCTAAGCTCTTTCTTGATACTAAATCTATAATTGCTTCTTGAACATTATTAGAATCTTGATATTCATCTACAAGCACTTCATCAAAGTATTCTCTAAAGCCTTCTGATACACTTGATGGAATTATATTGCCTTCTTCATCATAATTAATAAGTATTTTTAAACATAGATGTTCTAAGTCATTAAAATCTAGTAAGTTTCTTTCTCTCTTCTTTATTTTAAATCTATCAATAAAATCTAGTGTTAACTTACTTAGCATTTTCATATAAGGATAAGAATTCTTTATTCCTTCTAAAGCTTCTTCTATTGATATAGAAAAGCTATCTTCAATTAATTTTACCGACTTCTTTTTAATGCTATCCCTTATAGACTTTACTACTTCTAAAACATCTATATCAGATACTTTATCTTTTTTTACAGATTTTAATCTTCCAAAATTAACTGAACTTATTTCTTTATATATTTCTTCTATTCCATAATTTAAAGATTCTATAATTGATTTGAACATATTTAATTCGTCATTAAATGTTTGTAAATAAGGTTCTAAACCATCTGTATCATTAATTAGTTCAATAGCTTTTTCTAAAGTTCTTATATAGCCTGATACTTCAATATATATGTTTTCTTTTAATATCTGTATCCACGCTGTTTTATTTAGTTCTTCAATAGTTTCTATATTAAAACTTTCTGCACTATCCTTTAGCCACTTTTCAGGCCAAGGACCACTCATAGAAAATCTATATAAATCTAATACTATATTTTTTAATTTCTCATCATCTTTAGATGTACTATATGCTTCAATTAAATTTCTAAAATCTTCATCTTCACTTTCATAGTAATCTTCAAACATATCATTAATAACTTCTAACTTTAGTAAAGTATTTTCTGTTTCATCAGCTATTCTAAAAGTAGGATCAAGATTAATAATATGATAGTAATTTTTAATAACATCTAAACAAAATGAATGCATAGTAGTTATATTAGCTCTACTTAAAAGCGTTAATTGTCTTTGTAATACCTTTGAATTAGGATTAACTTCTAAAGCCTTTGATATAGCATCTGCTATTCTTTCTCTCATTTCTGCTGCTGCAGCAGATGTAAATGTAACTACTAATAATCTATCTATATCTATAGGATTATTTTCATTAGTTATAATCCTTATAATTCTTTCAACTAAAACTGCTGTTTTCCCTGATCCTGCTGCTGCAGCTACTAAAAGATTGCATTCTCTTGTTGTAATTGCTTTTAATTGATCCTCAGTCCACTTAGTGCTTCCCATATATTACTCATCTCCTTCCTTTACAACTTCATCTTTTATTAACTTCCATGCTTCTTCATTACTCTTCTTTAATATAATTTTGTATTTATTATTTTCTATAGAAGTATCGAATTGGCATATTGATGAATAATCACAATAATCGCAATATGGTGTATTATTATTTTTACATGGAACTATTTTTATTTCTCCACTCAACATTTCTTCACAAAGTTCTGCCATCTTATCATTAACATACTTTCTTAATATATCAAATTGTTCTTCTGTAACCACTGAACTTGTTGCAGTAAAGTTTCCATCCTTCTTTATTGCTGCTGGAATAATTAATGAATATGATGATTCTATATCACTATCCATTGCCTTAACAACATTTATATCTTTAAGTAATAATCCACTCATTTTTAGTTCTTTTAATATATTATCCTTAATTTCCTCTTCTGTAAGTTGTTTTTTAGATTTAATTATTGGGTCATCTATTTTGAAATATAATATTGCTCCTGGCATAGCTTGTTTTTCTAATATATATTTTGAGTTTTTTATTAAAGCATCTAGATAAACTAATAATTGTATTTGTAAACCATGATAAACTTCTGTTAAATTAAACTTTTTATTACCTGATTTATAATCAACTACTTTAATATAGGTATTTCCGTCTAAATCTAAAGTATCTATTCTATCTACTCTACCAACTAAATACACTGTTTCATTAGATGGTAAATCTATTTTTATAGGCTCTCCATCTTTAAAGCCTCCAAATTCAAACTCATTTCTAAATACTTCAAATTTTCCTTTTCTCATTTGTTCAGATATTACCATAACAGACTTAGTTATTGTTCTCTTAAATCTATCAGCGAAGTATTTATATTTTTTTGTGCTATTTAATATGGAGTTAGTATCAGTTTCAAGCTTTCTTTCTACTAATTCATTAACTATAGCTTTACATTTTTCTTTATTTAAATCAGACCAAGCTATTTTTTCATTTCTAATTTTATTTGTAAAATCATCTAATATATCATGCATAAATGATCCTAAATCTGGTGCAGAAAATTCATATACCTTTCTATCCCTAGCTTTTAACCCATATTGTACATAATAAGAAAATGGACATTGAGCATATTTTTCTATTCTTGATATATTAAATACTAGCTTCTTGTTTTCTAATTGATAAAGCCTTCTTATTTTATCTCTAGGTACCTTCTCTACTAAATTAGTATAAGTAAGTCCTTTAAACATAGTATTTGCTTTACTTCTAAACACTTCATCATTTTCAAACCATTTAAAAGTTTGTGCCCAATATTTATCTACCTCTTCTTTTTCAAATTCCATTCTTAACGCTGTTATTAATTCATTAAAAGTTGGTATTGGTGCTGTTATTTTACTAAATTTATCTTCTCTATCTCTTAAATTATATATTTCACTTTCTTCTACTACATTAGGTAATATCTTTTTTAGCCTTGGTATAATTATTGATGGCCTTAATGACTTTCCTTCAAAATCTGCCATAGGGAAAGTAATCATTAAATACTCTGAAGCTATTGTTAATGCTGTATAAACTATAAATTGCTCTTCGAAAGCTCTACTCTTAGTATCTGAAGCTAATCTTAGTCCAATATTTTTTAATATATTTCTTTCTCTATCATTAATTATTCCTTCATCTTTACTTACTGCTGGTAAAACTCCATCATTAACTCCAATTAAGTATAAAACTTTTACTTCTCTTCCTTTAACCCTAGATATATCCCCAATATTAACTTGATCTAATGACATAGGGATTACTCCTATTTCTTTTTCTTCAAATCCTGATATAAGAATTTTAGTAAATTCTTTTGCTTCTATAACTTCATCACCTAAAACTTCCACTAGTTGATCTAATATCTCCATAACCATTTCAGGTACTTGTATATATTCCTTAATTTTATCTTGAAGTCCTAATTCATTAAATTCATCCATCCAATTCTCTAAAATTTTAAATACATCTAATTCATTTAAAAATTCATAGAGTTTTGTTGCTATATCTCTTACTGACTTTTTACCTTTTATATTATTGTGAAGTCTAACTAAAGGAGCTCTTATTTCTTCCATAATTTCTAAAATTAAATTTTCATCTTCAGATATATTCTCT
>JAEZAL010000127.1 GCA_023427705.1 Bacillota bacterium
GGAGAATATATATTAAGAAATGGTAAATATAATAATAAACAAAGATACATTTGCAAAGAGACATAAACTTCTTAACTGTATAAGTGAATTTCTTGGTGTAGGCTCTGTTGATGGAGTAGTTGAGGCAGATGAAGTTTTCTTTGCGTATTCATACAAAGGAACTAAACCTATAAATATGCCAAGACCTTCTCGTAAAAGAGGCAAACAAGTTAAGAAAAGAGGTATCTCTAAAGAACAAGTATGTGTTGGCACTGCTCTTGATAGACAAGGCAATTTGATTATAGAGTTATTATGCACAGGAAGAATGACTTCTGATGAATAAAAAAAACTTTATGTTAATCGTATAGGAGAAAACTCCATTCTTTGCACTGATAGCCATAAGAGTTATATACAATTTGCAGAAGATATGGAATTAGAACATAAGAGAATTAAAAGAGGTTAGCATAAAGAAGATATATATTATATTCAACATATAAATAGCCTTCATTCTAATTTAAAAAGATGGATGAGTAGGTTTAATGGTGTTGCAACAAAATATCTTAGCAATTATATGAAATGGCATAAATGGGTAAATATCTTTAGTTCAGAAAAAGAATCTATCCAAATTAAGAATTTTATGATTCATAGTAATATATCTCATAGGTATACTAAGATAAAAGAATTTAAAAATATAGAGCCAATGTTTGTATAGTTATTATTTAATTGGAATTATTATACAAATAAGAGTATAATAAATGTATAAATGATTTATAAGTTATTTATAGCAATATAAACAATTAGGAGGCTATATATGGAGAAAAAATTAAATGTCTTATTTTTTAGAAGAATTTCTTTAATATGTTTGTTTAGTTCAATTATCATATCTTTATTATCTACCTTTTTAAACATTATTATTGGGGGAATAGTTGGAATTACTTTATTAATTATATATATTATAATATCTATAGTGTTTTGGAGATGCCCATTTTGTAAAAAGAGATTACCAATGAGATTTGACCCTAAAAATGTAGATGAAGTCTTGTGTCCATACTGTAATACAAATCTGTTGTATGGAGAAGAAAAGAAATGATGAATATTTGTGATAATTTTAAAATTTTAACTGTAAGTATATTATTTTTTAGCTAATTATTACTACTTTAAATATTAGTTAAAATTTAACAGTAGTATGTTATAATAAAAAAACAATTATAGGAGGTCTTGAAAATTAAAAAAAAAATTGCGTTAATTACTATTATAATATGTGTGATAGGTATTTTTTCATTTATAAAATATAATGAATTTGATAAGTCGAAAATTATAATAACTTTCTATGTTGCAAATAAAGATGCTACAGATTTTGATACTTACCAAAAACGTATTGACAACAATTTAATTGAAATTATTCAAGAATTGATTAATAATAAAAAAAGTGGTATTCCTACGGGAACCAAGCTGTTAGGGATAGATGTAAAAGATACAATAGCTTATATAAATCTTAATTCAATATATGCAAGTGATACTGCTAGTAATTCATCAACTGGAAGTTTATTTAAAATTGGTTCTATAAAGAATACACTATTAAATAATAAATCTCTTAATATAGATAAAGTTTGCTTTTTAATAGAAGGTGAACAAGTTAATTTAATAGGTCCCAATGTTGTAAATGATTAAAAAAATAAAAAGCGAAAAAATTTCGGTTTTTATTTTTTTTATTAAATATTGTTTAGGATTGCTCCTGCAATATAACTTGCTAGTTTTTCTGGTCCTACAGATTTATATTTTGCAACGTCATTTGGATTTGATATGAAGAAAGGCTCTACAATTAAAAAGATTACCAATGAGATTTGACCCTAAAAATGTAGATGAAGTTTTGTGTCCATACTGTAATGCAAATCTGTTGTATGGAGAAGAAAAGAAATGATGAAATATTTGTGATAATTTTAAAATCAGACAAATTTGTCTGATTTTAAAATTATTATTATCAACATTGTTTTAAAACAGAGCGAAATATTTTAATGAAAGAAAAAAAGAATTAGAAAAACTATAGGAAGTGTAATTATTAATATAGATATATTAATTATTATTTTGATAGGTTTACTAAATATGCTCTCTTTTACTGAATTAACTTTAAATATTATTAATGATATAAAGAATACTATGGTAGCAACAATTAAATAAGCTAAAAAAGTAAAACTTCCAGTCATAGTAGGTGTACCTGCTACTAATTCATTATGATGTATTATATCAGTTCTAAATAATCCAATTGCCAATATAAAAATCCATATTGCTATTGATAAAATCCAGTTTTTCTCTTTCATTCTCTCCCCTACCTTTCTATATATTTTATAATTCAGCTTGGCTGAATTATTACAAAAATTATACATTATTAATTATGCATTATGCATTAAAAAAAGGTTGCCCTTAGGCAACCCTATTTTATTTTATTCTTCTTCCCATCTTAGTGATCTCTTAACTGCTTTTGTCCAACCATTATAATACTTATTAACTTTATCAGCATCTAATTTTGGTTCAAATTCATCTGACATATGCCAGAATTTCTTAATTTCTTCTTTGTCTTTCCAGAATCCTACTGCAAGTCCTGCTAAGCATGCTGCTCCTAAAGCTGTAGTTTCTGAAATTATAGGTCTTATTACGTTTGTTCCAACGATATCAGCTTGGAATTGCATTAAGAATTTATTTCTACTTGCTCCTCCATCTACTTTAATTCCCTTAAGCTCAGTTCCTACGTCTTCTTTCATAGCATCTATAAGGTCTTTAGTTTGATATGCTATAGATTCTAAAGCAGCTCTAATTAAGTGATTTCTGTTAGCTCCTCTAGTTAATCCAAATATAGCTCCTCTTGCATACATATCCCAATGTGGTGCTCCTAGTCCAACGAATGCTGGAACTATATAAACTCCTCCATTATCATCAACTTTAGTAGCAAAGTATTCAGTATCAGCTGAATCATTAACTAATTTTAATTCATCTCTAAGCCATTGAACTACTGCTCCACCAACGAAAACAGATCCTTCTAAAGCATATTGAACTTTTCCATCTAAGCCTATTGCTATAGTAGTTAAAAGTCCATTTTTACTTTCAACCATTTCTTCACCAGTATTCATTAATAAGAAGCATCCAGTACCATAAGTATTCTTAGCTTCTCCTTTTTCAAAACAAGTTTGTCCAAATAAAGCTGATTGTTGGTCTCCTGCTATTCCAGCTATAGGAACTTGTACATCTGTCTTTCCACCAAGATTAGTATATCCATAAACTTCTGATGAATTTTTCACTTCTGGTAACATAGATTTTGGAATATTTAATTCTTCTAAAATCTTATCATCCCATCTTAAATCTTTTATATTATAAAGCATTGTTCTAGAAGCATTTGTATAGTCTGTAACATGAACTTGTCCATTAGTTAACTTCCATACAAGCCATGTATCTACAGTACCAAATAACAATTCTCCTCTTTCAGCCTTTTCTCTTGCTCCCTCAACATTATCTAATATCCATTTAATTTTAGTTCCTGAGAAATATGCATCAACAACTAAACCTGTATTTTCTTTAATATATCCTTCTAACCCTTTAGCCTTCAAATTATCACATATGTCAGCTGTTCTTCTACATTGCCAAACTATTGCATTATATACTGGAGCTCCAGTATTTTTATCCCATACTATAGTAGTTTCTCTTTGATTAGTGATACCTATTGCTGCTACTTCATCTTGACTTATATTAGTTTTAGCTATAACTTCTTGAAGAACTCCATATTGAGTTGCCCATATTTCTAATGGATCATGCTCTACCCAACCTTCTTTAGGATATATTTGAGTAAACTCTTTTTGACTTACTCCTAATATATTTTGCTCTTTATCAAATACTATTGCTCTTGAACTAGTAGTACCTTGGTCTAAGGCTATAATGTATTTTTTCATTACCACTCACTCCTTCATCAATTATAATTATAATTTTAAGATAAAATCAAATAATAAGCTACCACATACGCCTCCTAATATAGGTCCTATAACTGGTATCCATGCATATCCCCAATCTGAATCAATTTTGTTTTTCATTGGTAAGAAAGCATGTACTAATCTAGGTCCTAAATCTCTAGCAGGATTTATAGCATAACCAGTAGTTCCTCCTAATGATAAGCCTATTCCCCATACTAAAATACCAACTAAGAATGATCCCATTATTCCTACTGTTCCTACAATATTTCCGCCTGTTCCTTCAAGTGTAACTTTAAATACTTCGCTATAAGTTATTCCTCTTATACCTATAAGTAGTATGAAAGTTCCAGTAAATTCACCTATAAAATTGTATAAAGTATCTTTTATTGCTGGTCCTGTACAGAAGGTACCTCTAACATCTTCACCAACTTCTGTTGCATCATAATGTAACTTGTAGTTAGCGTATACTATGATCATACCTACCATAGCACCTACCATTTGAGCAATAATATACATTGGTACTTTGCTCCATTCAAATAGTCCTGATGCTGCAAGTCCAATAGTTACCGCTGGATTTAAATGAGCTCCACCCATCCATCCTGTAATATATGCTGCGATTGCTACAGCAAATCCCCATCCTGCTGTAATAACAATCCATCCTGAAGAATTACCCTTTGTTTTTCTTAGTACTACGTTAGCAACAACACCGTTACCTAGTAAAATTAAAATAAGAGTCCCAATGAATTCAGAAAAATAAGCTTGCATATTCTTTTCTCCCCTTTAAATAATTTTTATATTTTAATTTAAAATATAATCTAATTAATAAGATCCATCCCCTAAAAAACAATAAAAAACTACATAAAACCGCCTTGCAGTTCTATGTAGCTTCTCTCTAATACTCTTCTACATATACCATATGTCCTTTTTAGTTGTTGAAATGCAGGTTGCCCCACTTTTTAATGTTTCTAATACATCAACTTTTTCAGATATTAATCCACCCGATATTAAAGGCTTGTCCAACGTTGCAGAAATTTCTCTAATTATCTTAAACAGTAATCCTGGCAGAATTTCAACAGCGTCACATTCTTTTACTAAATGATTTTTCATATTTTCCTTAGATAAGCTATCCATCATAAAAATTCTTTGAATAACTATAAATCCAAGTTTTTTTGCATTCCTTAATACCTGTGGTTTTATACTAATTATTCCTTTAAAACTTGTGTTTTCTTTAATGAATTTTAAAGCATATTCATTACTGGAAAGTCCTTCTACTAAATCAACATGTATAATACCTATTTTTTTGCTTTCTGATATCTTTTTGCTTATTGACTTCATATTAAGTATATTCCCAAATAAAACAAATATAACATTTAAATCACTTTTTAATGCTGCATCAAGATCACTTTCATCTTTTACAGCTGCTACCACTGGATTTTCTTCTAATATATCTTTAAATGTATTCATTGCTATCACTATCCTTAAAGCTATATTTTGTAATCATTTACAGCACATTATTATTCTAACACTCTATATTCTTACCTGTCAATTACATTTATGGTTCATATTTCTACATATTTTATTTATTGTTAAATTTTATACAAATTTAAAATAGCTACAATGAACTTTTTATATATATTTTTTTAGTACAATAATTTAATTATTTAAAATAACTTGTTTTTAATATACTTTTATACTAAAAAATATAGTACTAAAATCTGATTTAATATATCTTTAACAAATCATATGAAATTTTATATAAAAGTTTTTTAATTCCTAGCTTATTATTACTCAAATATATAGGTTTATAGGGTAGCAAGATTTTGTATTAATTATAATATTCCAAAGAAAGAAAGTATTATCCCTAAAATAAATGTAGTTAATATAAGTACTACAGGGCTAACCCTTTTATTCTTTAATAAATAATACATTAGAAATGTATATCCTAATGGT
>JAEZAL010000128.1 GCA_023427705.1 Bacillota bacterium
GATTTACATGCAAAAAGAGTTTTACCAGGATTTGATGAAAATGCTAAAATAAAATTACTTCAAAAATTAAAAGAAAAGGTTGAAGTTGTTATTTGTGTTTATGCTGGTGACATAGAAAGAAATAAAATTAGAGGTGACTTTGGTATTACATATGATTTGGAAGTTTTAAGATTAATAGATGATTTTAGAGCTTACGAATTAGATGTAAATAGTGTTGTAATAACTAGATACGACGGGCAACCTGCAACAACAGTATTTATTAATAAACTTGAAAGACGAGGAATTAAAGTTTATAAACATAAAGCAACAGCTGGTTATCCAACAGATGTAGATACAATAGTTAGTGAAGAGGGCTATGGACAAAATCCATATATTGAAACATCAAAGCCAATAGTAGTGGTTACTGCACCTGGACCTGGAAGTGGTAAATTAGCAACATGTTTAAGTCAGCTATATCATGAAAATAAAAGAGGAAACGTAGCTGGATATTCTAAATTCGAAACTTTCCCAGTATGGAATGTTCCATTAAAGCATCCACTAAATATTGCATATGAAGCAGCCACTGTAGATTTAAAAGATGTAAATATGATAGATTCATTCCATTTTGATGCTTATAATGAAGTTGCTGTTAATTATAATAGAGATATAGAGAGTTTCCCTGTATTAAAAAGAATAATAGAAAAAATTACTGGAAAAGAATCAATCTATAAATCACCAACTGATATGGGAGTAAATAGAGTTGGTTTTGGAATTATAAATGATGATATAGTTAAAGAAGCTTCTAAGCAAGAAATAATTAGAAGATATTTTAAAACTATATGTGAATATAAAAAAGGATACATAGATAAGGATACTGCAAATAGAGCAAAGCTAATAATGGAAGAGTTAAACTTAAAAGAAAGTGATAGAGCTGTTGTTACAGAGGCAAGAGAGTATTCTTTAAAGAAAAAAATTGAACATAAAAAAAGTGATATATTCTCTGCAGTATCATTACAATTGAATGATGGAACTATAATTAATGGACGAGAATCTGAAATAATGGATGCACCAGCAGCAGTAATTTTAAATTCTATAAAGCATTTAGCTAATATTTCTGACGATATCCATTTAATATCTCCAGTTATACTAGAACCAATACAAAATCTAAAGATTAATACATTAGGCATTAAAAATACAGTATTAAATTGTGAAGAAATATTAATAGCATTAAGTATATGTGCTGCTACTAATCCAACTGCACAAGTTGCGTTAAGTAAGCTAGCAAATTTAAAAGGATGTCAAGCACATTCAACTACTATAATATCTAATAATGATGAACAAACATTTAGAAGATTAGAAATAGATATTACCTGTGATCCAGAATATCAAAGTAAAAATTTATATTATAATAACTAATATACAATGAAGCTGCTTTAAAGTAGCTTCATTATTTTTTACATTATTTATTTAAAATCGTTCTTTTGGGAAATACTACTCTTAACAGAATAGGAGGTTTCGTTATGGAAAAAGAATGTTTAGTGAAAGTTATTCCATTAGGTGGAGTTGGTGAAATAGGAAAAAATATAACTGCTATTGAAGTAGAAAATGAAATAATAGTAATAGATTGTGGGATTGCCTTCCCTGATGAAGAAATGTATGGTGTGGATCTTATAATACCAGATATATCATATTTAATACAAAATGAAAAAAAAGTTAAAGGTTTTTTTATAACACATGGTCATGAAGATCATATAGGAGCAATACCATATATTTTAAAGCAAATGAACGTACCTATATATGGAAGTAAATTAGCATTAGCTATAATAGAGACAAAACTTAAAGAGCATAATTTACTAGATATAACTAAGCTTATTAGTGTTGATCCAGGTTCAAAAGTAAATTTTGATAGTTTAAGTATTGAATTTATTCAAAGTACTCATAGTATTGCAGAATCATGTTGTTTATCAATTACAACTCCTATAGGGGTTATATTTCATACTGGAGATTTTAAAATTGATTTAACACCTATTGACGAGAAGGTAATAGATTTAGATAGGATTTCTACTATAGGAAGAGAAGGAGTATTATTATTAATGGCTGACAGTACTAATGTTGAGAGAAGTGGATATACAATGTCAGAAAGATCAATAGGTAATACTTTTGATAGAATTTTTAGAGGAGCTAAAGGAAGAATAATTATAGCTACATTTGCTTCAAATATTCATAGAATGCAGCAAATTGTAAATTCTTCTTTAGAATGTAATAGAAGAATAGCATTTTCAGGTAGAAGTATGGAAAGTATATCTAAGCTTGCTTTAGAACTTGGATATTTACATATTCCTGAAGATATGATTATAGAAATTGATGATATTAACAACTATAATAATGAAAATATAACTATAATAACTACAGGAAGCCAAGGAGAACCTATGGCAGCTTTGGCTAGGATAGCGTATGGTAATCATAAAAAAATAAAAATACAAAGCGATGATTTGTTTGTAATATCAGCTTCACCGATTCCAGGTAATGATAAGCTTATTTCAAAAGTAATAAATGAATTATTTAAAAAGGGTGCTGAAGTTATTTATGAAGATTTAGAAGAGGTTCATGTTTCAGGTCATGCATATAGGGAAGAATTAAAATTAATACATAGACTAATTAAACCAAAATATTTTATGCCTGTTCATGGAGAATACAGACATTTAAAACATCATAAGGATTTGGCAATTACACTTGGAATGAATAATAAAGATGTATTTATATTAGAAAGAGGTCAAGTATTGCAAATTGATAGTCAAGATGCAAAAATAGCAGGAAAAGTTCCTTCAGGAACAATATTAGTTGATGGATTAGGTGTAGGAGACGTAGGAACTTTAGTATTAAGGGATAGGAAGCACTTAGCTCAAGATGGATTAGTTAATATTGTAGTTACAATAGAAAAAGAAAGTTATGCTATAATAGCTGGGCCTGATATAATCACAAGAGGGTTTGTTTATGTAAAAGAATCAGAAGAATTAATTAATGAACTTAAAGAAATAGCAACTGAAGAACTACAAAATTGTTTAGATGAAAAAATACTTGAATGGTATCTAATAAAAACTAATATAAAGAAGGCTTTAGAAAGATTTATATATGATAAAACTAAAAGAAGACCAACAATTATACCAATTATTATGGAAATTTAGTAAAAATAATATATAATATAATATAAAAATAGAAATGGAGGGGTTTTAATGAAAAAAATTGCAGCATTTTTTGATATCGATGGAACAATATATAGAGAAGGATTAATTACCGAAGTTTTTAAGAAGATTATAAAGTATGAATTAGTAAGTGAAAACAAATGGTATAAAGAAGTAAGACCTGCTTACTTAAAGTGGGATAAAAGACAAGGTGATTATGATACATACTTACTAAAAATGGTAGATATATATACTGAAGCTATAAAAGGAATTGATGAATTTCATATAGATTATATAGCAAATAAAGTTATAGAGCAAAAGGGTGATAGAGTTTATACTTTTAGTAGAGAACGAATTAAATGGCATCAAGAACAAGGTCATATGGTTATTGCAATTTCAGGTTCACCTAATGCATTAGTAAGAGAAATGTCTAAAAAATACAATATGGATGATTATAAGGGCACAATATATAAATTAGATGGTAATAATAAGTATAGTGGTGAAGTAATTCCGATGTGGGATCATGAAAGCAAATTGTCAGCTATAAAAGAATTTGAAAAGAAGTATAATATTGACCTAAGTAAGAGCTATGCATATGGAGATACATCAGGAGACATAACAATGTTTAAATCTGTAGGAATACCTTATGCAATAAATCCAACTAAAGAACTTTTAGATAAGGTTATGAAAAATGAAGAAATAAAAAATAAGATTAAAGTTATAGTTGAGCGTAAAGATGTAACTTATAGCTTAGATGTTAATTGTATAAATCTTTTATAAGAAATAGACAATATACTTCTTAGGTTATATAATATTAAAGAAATATTGCATATAATATTATTTTAAGGAGAAAAACATGCTAACTATAGACAACAAAGTAATTGAAGAAAAAATTAAGCAGTTAAGAAAAGCTATTGAAATTGTTGGAGGAAAATCTTTATTAGATGAGTTTAAAAATAATGGAGATTTAGCTAATTATATTCTAAATAGTTCTTTTCAAGGAGAAAAAGCTACATTTAATATAATGAATAATGAATATTCAGTAAATGAATTATTCAAGTTAAAATTAGATTATGAAAAAAATTATATAAAAACCAAAAAAGTATATATAGAAAAAATAGTATACAAGATAAAAGAGTATAATACTTATTTAGACTCTTTAATAAGAAAGTATAGAAAAAATGGTGGATTAGAAGAGTTTAGAAGTATTAAAGAAGAAATTGATTTAAGGTATCATAAGGATATTAATAGTTTTCTACTTAATAAAATAGACAGTGAAATTGAAAATAGTAATGACTTTTACGGTGAATATTTAGGTTCAAAAAAAGAAGATTTTATAAATTCTATAATATGTTCTATAGTTTAAATCATAAAATAAACTCTTAAGGGCAAAATAATACCGAAGTACAACCTTAGGAGGGAGTAATTATGAGTAACAAACTAATGAAAAAAGTAAAAAGAACATTAAAAAACGGCCGAGCTAAAAGCATGATATTAGTAGAAATGGCTGATGATTTTATGGATATTATTCAAAATGCAAAGACATATAAGAGAATAAACAAACAAAGAAAAAAATTTAAATAGTAAAAAGTAATAGCTTAAGCCTAAGGCTTAAGCTATTATTTTAATACATTTGCTTAATTGTAAATCCATGGTTATTTAAAGTATCTTTTATTAACTCAATATGATTAAGCCCATTAGTTTCAACAGTAACCTCTAATAGAACATTTTTTAATCTATTGGATGCTTTAAATTGATTATGTTCTAGCTGTACAACATTTGCATTTAATTCAGATAATATCTTGGATATTTCTTGGAGTTGTCCAGGAATATCAGGAAGCTCTACTGAAAAACAGAAAAGTCGTCCTCTTTCAACTAACCCATCACTTATTAAAGATGATATTGTTAGCATATCAATATTTCCACCACTAATTATCGATACAACTTTTTTATTACATAAATTTAATTTTCTTAAAGCAGCTAATGAAGCTGCACCAGATGCTTCAGCTAATAACTTATGCTTTTCACACAAGATTAAAAATGCTTCAGCAATTTCTTTATCAGATACTGTTACAATATCATCTACATATTCTCTTATTAAGTTAAAAGTCAATTCTCCAGGACTTTTAACAGCTATACCATCTGCAATTGTATTTACTGATGATAAAGATATTAGACTTCCACTTTTAAAGCTTTCCTCCATTGCATTAGCACCTTCAGCTTGCACGCCTATTATTTTAATATTTGGATTAATTTCTTTAGCCGCTAAGGATATTCCACTAATTAATCCACCACCACCGATTGGACATACTATAACATCAACATCATTAAGATCTTCTAATATTTCTAAGGCTATAGTACCTTGTCCATAAATAATACTAATATCATTAAATGGATGTATGAAAATAGCGTCTTTTTCAGATTCAATAGATTTTGCTTTTAAATAAGCATCATCATAGCAAGTACCACTTAAAACAACATTTCCACCAAAACCTTGAGTTGATTGAATTTTTAAATATGGTGTATTCTTGGGCATAACAATGGTTGAATAAACCCCAAGAAGATTAGCAGCATAAGCAACTCCTTGAGCATGGTTACCTGCAGATGAGCATACAACACCTTTTAATTTTTCATCTTCACTTAATGACCTTATTTTATTAAGAGCGCCTCTTATTTTATAAGCACCAGTTAGTTGTAAATTTTCACATTTCATATAAACTGAACAATTATTGATTGATGAAAAAACATTACTATGTATTAAAGGGGTTTTGTTAATAACATCTTTTATATTTTCTCTTGCCTTTTTAATTTCTTTTAAATGCATATGTTTCCACCTCTAGAAAATTTTATTATAAACATTATATCATTGGATAATAAATATATGAAGATTTAAAATTTTTAGAAAGTATAATTTATTGAAAATAATATAAAAATAATATAAAAGAAAGGAGGAATTTAAGTGGATAAGAATTTACTTGATTTATGTAATGTTGGAAATTTTACTAAGATTGCAGTAAAAAGATTTGAAGAAAATATAGTTAATAAAACAAATTATTTAGAAAGTGTTAAAAAAAGTAGTCTAGGAGAGGAATATGACTTTAAGGAGGATTCAAATGAATAGTAACTTCCCTAAAAGTTTTCCAGCTCAAAAGCAAAATGTACAACCAGGAATAGAAGAGAATATGAATCCTAAACCTGTTTATAAAAATGATAATTTATCTAATCAAGGAAAGCTTAAAGATAAAGTTGCCATTATTACTGGTGGAGATAGTGGAATAGGCAGAGCAGTTGCTATTGCGTATGCTAAGGAAGGTGCTAAAGTAGCTATTATATATCTAAATGAACATAAAGATGCTGAAATTACAAAAAATGAAATTGAATCTTTAGGTGGTGAATGCCTTTTATTAAATGGAGATATAGGCGATGAGGAATTTTGCATAAATGCTATAAATAATATTAAAAGCAAATTTAATAAAATTAATATTATAGTAAATAATTCAGCAGAGCAACATACCTGTAACAGTTTAGAGGATATAACAACTGAACAGTTTCAAAAGACATTTAAAACTAATGTATTTGGGGCATTTTATATTACAAAGCAAGCATTAAAATATTTATCAGATGGAGATTGCATAATAAACACAACATCCATTACTGCTTATAAAGGAAATGAAAAGCTAATAGATTATTCCATGACTAAAGGAGCATTAACAACATTTACACGTTCATTAGCTTTAAATTTAGTTGGTAAAGGAATAAGAGTAAATGCAGTTGCGCCAGGGCCGGTTTGGACACCACTTATACCAGCTTCATTTGATGAGGTGCAAGTATCTATGTTTGGTCAAAATAATCCTATGAAAAGACCTGCTCAACCTGTAGAAATAGCTGAAGCATATGTTTTCTTAGCTAGTGAAGGAGCTAGCTTTATAACTGGTGAAACTATACATATAAATGGTGGAGAAATAGTTAATTCTTAATTAAAGGAGCTGTTGAACAGCTCCTTTTTTATTAGGTTAATTGAAAATTATTACATTTTAGGGTATAATTTAATTAAAATTAGTTAAAAGGGTGATTCATATGGAGTTGATTATTGTTTGTGTATTTTTTTATTTAGTATGTTCATGGCTTGGAAGCTCTAACGGTAATAGCAGTTCTTATAATAATAACTATTATAAAAAGAAGTATTACAAAGGTAATACATTCTCATCTGGTAGAAATACTTTCAAATCTAATGGTAATAAATCAGGTGATGATTTTGAAGAAGCTGTTAGTTTTTATGATAGAGAAGGAAATGAACATATAATAGATGATGACAACTACTGTGAAGATTGTGATGATTACCATGACAATTATTAATATTGGAGATAGTAAAACATTATTTAATAAAGCTGTTACTTTTTTTAGTAACAGCTTTTCAAATTAAATCGAATTCAGTTAGATTAAAGATACAACTTTTATTACTAGATTTTTATAAATAACAAAGTAAAGTTTTATTATTAAAAACCACCAGATGATCCACCACCGCCACCATTAAATCCACTGCCTGACGAAAAGCTACTAAAACTATTATTTCCTCCATTATTCGAAGAATTACTTATCTTTTCTTCTGTAGAAGAATGTATTTTATCAAATAAAAAGTAATTATTCATATAAAAGTAGTAATAGCTATTTTGGTTAATGCTATTTTCTTTTGGATAAATATCTAAATCAATATAATCAATGCCCAATGCAGATGAGTAAACAATAGATTCTTTAATATTTAAAATATCTTTCTGTTCAATTAGAGATAATAAATGTTTTTTATAGGCATCCCATTTTAAATACTTATCATAAGCTTCATTATTTAAAACTTCCTTATTCCTAATAGTAGTATATAAATTAAGTCTTCTACCATCTATTTTAATTTGATTTATAAAATCCCAATAAGAATTATTAAATTTTTTAGCTTTCTTAGAGCTATTTTCAACAAGTTTTTTTATTGAAAGTAAATTAAATTCATTATTTTCATTTTCATATTTTTTAAACCAATTAATTAGTATTTTTAAGTGGGGATAATCACAATCATAAACATCTTTAATTCTAGTAAATATTATATTTTCAAGATTACTATCTTTATCTAAAGAAGTATTTAATTTATATATTCCTATATTAGCAAGATATAATAATGTTGAAGGTACAAGAGACCAACATATATTGTTTTTATTATAAATATACGCTACTATAGTTGGACTTTCATTAGATGGCGGAAAAAGCAAGTATTCTTCATTAGTAAAAGGATATTGAGAACGATATTCCTCCAATTCCTTATTGAATAGTTTCTTATTGCGTTTATAAACAAGATAAAAAACTAATGAAATAATAGCAATTAATATGAATGAAGGAACTAAGAAAAATGGATTAAATTTATCTTCGCCTATACTAGCTTCATTATAGTAAGTATCAATAGGAGTTACACTTAAGAAATCTTTTTGAAATCTTAACTTAATTCCTATGTCAGAAGTTAGGTTATTTCCAGTTATTATAATTCTATCTTCAGTTGTTTCAGTATTAAAACTTCCGTCTCCAAAAACAATATAATAAAGATCGTTAGCATTAAATATAGAATTATTAAGTTTTAAATTTAAATTAACTTTATTTACAGGTGTATCAGAAGAGGCAGTATAGAAACTCCAATATAAAGAACTGTAGTCTTTATATTTTTCAGCTACATTTTTTGCTGTATATTTAATATTAAATTTCTTTTCTTCATTAGAACTTTTTGAGTATACTTTAATTTGGATTTTATCATCATATTCTAAAATTTCATAACTATCTTCTGATTCATCATTCTTAAGTTCCAAAGAATTAGAACCAGTTGAGTCAATAACTAATACTTCTGAAATATTATATCCTTCAGAACCTTTTAAATTTAAGTCTATATATATTCCGTTAAAGTCACCATTAAAATTATAAATAAAAGTTTCATCTACATATACATCACCATTTTCTTTTATTTCAGCATTTATAGAAAGATTATTGATATTGTATGACCTTGAATCAGCTGATACATTTATGGGAATTAGCAAAAGTAGAAAAGTGGTTAAAGCTAATATTATTTTTTTCAATATAATTCCCCCTTTTTTATAGAAATAAAGTACACATTATATATTATAATTTAAACATTTACAAATTGCACTATGTATGTATAATATTATATATAATAGCAAAAGGAGTGATTTACTTGAAAAGAATCTTTGAATTAACAACAAAGGATATTGAGACAATTAATAAAGATGAATTAAAAGAAATAATTAAGGGATCAGAAGGTAGGACTGTAATGTCTGAATGTATCATTAGTTATACTCCATATATTAGAGAAGTATCAAATTTAGAGCTTGCTTCAAGTTTTGGTGCAGATATGTTAACTTTAAATACTTTTGATTTTGAAAAACCATTTATATTTGGTATAGATGGAGGAAATATTTTACTAAATGATTTAGGGAAAATAGCAGAGATATACGAAGATAGCGTAAAAAGAAATTTAAATGATAAAAATTATATTAAAAATATTAAAAAATTAGTTGGTAGATTAATAGGAGTAAATTTAGAACCAGTACCAGAAGGAAGTACTTATCAAAAAGGTTTTACATTAAACGAATATAGTCTTAAAAAAGTTAAAGAGTATGGATTTGATTATATTGTAATAACAGGAAATCCAAATACAGGAGTTAATGCTGAAACAATATGCAATGGAATAAAACTAGCTAAGGAAATATTAGGAGAAGATACATTAATTATAGCTGGTAAAATGCATGGTGCAGGTAGTGGAAATATATATGATGAAGAAACTATAAAAGGATTTATAGATGCTGGTGCAGATGTAGTATTAATTCCAGCGCCAGGTACAGTGCCAGGATTTGATTTAACTCTAGCAAAAGATATTATTTCTATGATACATAATAATGGTGCATTAGCAATGACAACAATAGGTACATCTCAAGAAGGTTCAAGTAAATCAGTTATAGAACAAATTGCTTTAAATTCTAAGATGGCAGGAGCAGATATTCAACATATAGGAGATTGTGGAACTTTTGGTATGGCTTTACCAGAAAATATTATGGCATTATCTACTACAATTAGAGGAATAAGACATACATATAGAAGAATGGCTCAATCTATATTAAGATAATTATTAAAATGATAATAAATACTCTCAAAATGATAATGATTTTTGGGAGTATTTCAATATTTATAATTACTTTTTATTGGCATGAAGGTTGCTTGCTTATAAGTATAAATAAATTTTGAAAGAGAAGTGAATGGAATGTCTTTGCTAATAAAAAATGGAACAATTGTTACAGCTAGCGATACATATATCGGTGATATTTATATTGAAGATGGAATTATTAAAGAAATTGGCACGAATTTAAATATATCTAGTGATGAAATCATTGATGCTAAAGGTAAATATGTTATTCCTGGTGGTGTAGATGTTCATACGCATTTAAATCTTGATGTAGGTATAGCTATAGCTAATGATGATTTTTATACTGGAACAATAGCAGCTGCTTGTGGTGGAACAACAACGATTATTGATCATATGGGTTTTGGACCAAAGGGTTGTAATTTAAAACACCAAGTGGATGTATATCATGGGTATGCAGATGGTAATGCTGTTGTTGATTATGGTTTTCATGGAGTTATTCAACATATAAATGATGAAATTTTAGATGAAATGGAAAGTATAGTTAAAGAAGAAGGTATACCAAGTTTTAAAGTGTATCTAACATACGATTATATGTTGGAAGATGAGTATGTTTTAAAGGTTCTAAAGAGATTAAAAGAACTTGGGGGAATAACCACAGTTCATTGTGAAAATCATGGTAGTATAAAAGTGCTAAAAGAACATTTTGTGAAAATTGGGTGTACAAGTCCTAAATATCATCCTTTAAGTAGACCTTCAGAAGCAGAAGGAGAAGCTATTAATAGAATGATTAATTTATCTAAAATTGTAGAGAATGCACCTTTATATGTAGTCCATCTATCTTCTAAAATAGGATTAAGTTATATAAAAATGGCTACAGAGAGAGGGGAAAATGTTTATGCAGAAACATGTCCTCAATATTTAGTTTTAGATGATAGTAAATATGAAGAAGATAATAATGAAGGATTAAAGTACATTATGAGTCCTCCTTTAAGAAAAAGGGAAGATATTGAAGCTTTATGGAAGGGAATAAATGATGGATATATAAAAACAATAGCAACTGACCATTGTCCATTTTCTTTTAGTACAGATAAGCAACTTGGAAAAAATGATTTCACTAAATGTCCTAATGGAGCACCTGGAATTGAAGAAAGAATGCCTCTAATTTTCTCAGAAGGAGTAATGAAAAATAAGATAAGTATTAATAAATTTGTTGAAGTATGCTCAACAAACCCTTCAAAGATATTTGGTTTGTATCCTAAAAAGGGAACAATACAAGTTGGATCTGATGGAGATATAGTAATAGTAGATCCTAATATAGAAAAAGTGTTAACAATTAAAGATTTACATTCTAATGTAGACTATACAGCTTATGAAGGAATAAAAGTAAAAGGATATCCTGTATATACTATTTTAAGAGGTGAAATTATAGCTAAGGATAATAAGTTTATTGGGAAAAAAGGTTATGGACAGTTTTTAAAAAGAAAAATCAAATAAATTCACTAATTAAATAAAAATATATTATAATATAAATAAAATCTCTTCTTTTTAGAAGGGATTTTTTTATTCTTTAAGTATTTATATTATAAGGGGGCAATAAAATGAATGATAGTTTTACAATAATTAATGATTTAAAGAAAAGAATATTGGTTATAGATGGGGCAATGGGAACTAATATTCAAAGTTATATGTTAAAGGAAGAGGATTTTAGAGGAGAATTATTAAAAGAATTTCCTTTTAACCAAAAAGGAAATAATGATTTATTAAGTTTAACTAAACCAGATATTATAAAAAATATACATAGAAGATTTATAGAAGCTGGTGCAGATATAATTGAAACAAACACATTCAATTCTAATAGAATTTCACAAAGTGACTTTAATCTTAAAGAATTAGTATATGAATTAAACTATACAAGTGCAAAAATTGCTAGAGAAGTATGTGATGAATTTACATATAAAGATGGTAAAAAAAGATATGTTGCTGGGTCAGTTGGACCAACAAATAAAATGGCTTCTAAATATCATAATGAAGAATTAGCAATAAGAAATATTAATTTTGATGAGTTGAAAAAAGTTTATATAGAACAAATTAATGCATTAATAGATGGTGGGATAGATATAGTTTTAATTGAGACTATTATTGATTCATTGAATGCAAGAGCAGCAATAATTGCTGCAAATGAAGTTTATGATGATAAAAATAAAGTTTTACCTATTATGATTTCAGCAACAATTAATGATAAATTTGGAAGAATAATATCTGGCCAAGATATAATTTCTTTTGCAAATTCTATTAGAGATAATAATGTAATATCAATTGGACTAAATTGTTCTTTTGGTGCTAAAGAATTAATACCATTTATAAAAGAACTTTCAGAATCACAGGATTTATTTATTTCGGTTTATCCTAATGCAGGTTTACCAAATAAACTTGGATTTTATGATGATTCGCCTGAAAAAATGGCAGGTTATATAGAAAAAATGATAAAAGAAAGTTATATTAATATGGTTGGAGGTTGTTGTGGAACAACTTATGAACATATTAAAGAGATATCTAAAATAGCTAAAAAATACAAACCAAGAATAATTAAATAAAGTTATTAAGGTAATTTTATAGAGTGTATTTTTAAAATTGTTGTAATTATATTTAATATCTATAAAATCAATAATAAATGAATTTAAAGAAATATATTTGTGCAAAAAATGTAATTATATCCAATAAAATACAAATATATTTTGCATATATTTTTATAAAAAACAGTAAAAGTACGTTAAGTGGTAAAATATTAAATAATTAGCTAATATTTAGTCATTATTCTAATATATTCAATATTCTATGAATTTGAATATATGAATTTTTGGTGTATTATATAATTAAGTATAATATAGAAGAAAAGGAGATTGTGAATGAAAACGTTAGTTATTAATTGTGGAAGTTCTTCTTTAAAATATCAATTAATTGATATGAATACAGAAACTTCATTAGTGCAAGGATTAGTTGAAAGAATAGGGATAGATGGGTCAATCCTAACTCAAAAAGTTGAAGGAAAAGAAAAATATATTATTAAAGAGGATATGGAAAATCATAAGGCAGCAATAAAACATGTTTTAAATGCACTTGTAGATGACAAGCATGGAGTAATTAAATCCATGGATGAAATAGGTGCAGTTGGACATAGAGTTGTTCACGGTGGAGAAAAATATTCTGATTCAGTAGTTATAGATGAAAATGTATTACAATCTATAAGAGATTGTATAGCATTAGCTCCATTACATAATCCACCTAACATAATAGGAATTGAAGCTTGTAGAGACCTTATGCCTAATACTCCAATGGTAGCTGTATTTGATACTGCATTCCATCAAACTATGCCTAAGCAAGCATATATTTGTCCATTACCATATGAATTATATGAAGAATTTGGAATAAGAAAATATGGTTTCCATGGAACTTCACATAAGTATGTTTCTCAAAAAGTTGCAGAAGTTATGGGTAAGGATATAAAAGATATAAAAATAATAACATGTCACTTAGGTAATGGATGTTCTCTTGCTGCAATAAAGGGAGGAGAATCTATAGATACTTCAATGGGATTTACACCACTTGCTGGAGTTATGATGGGGACAAGAGCAGGAAGTATAGACCCTTCAGTAATTAGCTTCCTAGTTGAAGAACAAGGATATAGCATGAATGAAGTTGATGAAATATTAAATAAAAAATCTGGAGTTCTAGGAATATCTGGAATATCTTCAGATTTTAGAGATGTGCTAGAAGAATCAGAAAAGGGTAATGAAAGAGCTAAGCTTGCTTTAGATATATTTAATTATAAAGTAAGAGGACAAATTGCTTCTTATGCTGGCATAATGGGTGGAGTAGATGTAATAGTCTTTACTGCAGGCATAGGAGAAAATTCTTCGGTAACAAGAAGAGAATGTTTAAGAGGACTAGAATTCTTTGGATTTGAAATAGATGATGAGAAAAATTCAACAAGAGGTAAAATTCAGGAGATATCAACTGAAGATTCTAAGATAAAAGTATTTGTAATACCTACTAATGAAGAACTTATGATTGCTAGAGATACAGTTAAACTAATTGATAATAAATAAATTTAATATAAAAAGGAAAGCAGATCAAATATGGTCTGCTTACTTTTATTTATTATCTGTAGAAATTAAAGAAAATCTATTTAAAAGAAAAAAATATGTATGTGATTTTAAGTTAGATATTTATAGTAATAAGCTTGTAGATATAGTAATAATACAAAATATGAATGAAAACCTAGTAAACAATATAAATAAAAATTTAATTTTATAAAATTAAATTTTGCAAAACTTAAAATAATATTAAGTAAATTAAAGATAATAAAAGATAATAGGTAGTATTTTAAAGAATTGAGGTTTGAGAATAATAAATACTCCTAATATAATTAAACTATAGAAATAGTAATATAAAAGGAGATTAAAATTATGATAACAGTTTGTCCAGTTTGTTCAGGAATAGATATAGAGAAGTTAGAGTTAAAGTTCGGAAGTGACAATGTTGAAGTTGGTTGTATAGGAGAATGTGGTGGAAGAGATGGACTTGTAATCGGATATGCAAACGGAAACTACATTGAAACAGAAACTGAAGAAGAATTTATACAAAAAATTGAAGAATAATTGACAAACCTTAGATTTAATGTCTAAGGTTTTTTCTTTGATTTTTCTTTAATTTATATGTATTATATACAAGGGAGGAATGATAAAAATGAATAATTTAAGTGACAGGATTAAAGGAATAATATTTATAATTTTATCAGCATTTGGTTTTGCAGTTATGTCAGCTTTTGTTAAGTTAGCTGGAGATATACCATCTTTTCAAAAGACGTTTTTTAGAAATTTAGTATCTTGTTTAATTGCTCTGATATTTATTATAAAAAATAGAGAAAGTTTTTTTGGGAAGAGGGAAAATCAAAAGTTATTAATATTAAGATCAACACTTGGAACCATAGGAATAGTTTTTAATTATTATGCTATAGATAAGTTAATACTTTCAGATGCTAATATGTTAAATAAATTAAGTCCATTTTTTGTAATTATATTTTCAGCTTTATTTATTGGAGAGAAAATTAATTCAAAGCAAATAATTTCAATTGTTATTGCGTTTATAGGAACATTATTTATTATAAAACCAACATTCAATTTAGATATTTTTCCGTTTATAATTGGAATTTTAGGAGCAATTTTTGCAGCAGGTGCCTATACTTGCCTAAGAGTATTAGGGAATAAAGAAAAACATTACACTGTTGTTTTTTATTTTTCATTATTTTCATTAATTGTAATATTCCCTATTATGTTGGCTGTATATAAACCAATGACAATGTTACAATTATTCTATTTACTTATGGCAGGAGTATTTGCTAGTATTGGACAATTTGGAATTACATTAGCATATAAATATGCACCAGCTAAGGAAATTTCTATATTTGACTATTCAAATATTATTTTTTCAGCAATAATCAGCTTTATGATTTTCGGAGTTTTACCTGATAGTTTAAGCTTTATTGGATATGGAGTAATATTCTTCGCTTCTCTATATATGTTTATGTATAATAAGAAATTAGATAAGATAACTAAGAGTAAATAGTAAAATGGGAGCTGTTTTAAACAGCTCCCATTTATAAATATAGAATTTCACATTATTAATTTTACTCGTTAACTATTACTTTCTTAATTAAGTAATTCTTTTACCATAGGGTTTATTTTAGATCTATCAAATTTTCCATTTACTTTTGGCATTATTTCTTTCATTATTTTTCCCATATCAGAAGGACCATAATTTCCATTAGATATTATTTCCTTAAGCATTTCTTTAACTTCTTCGTCGCTTAATTGTGCTGGTAAATAAGGTGTAAGCAAGTTAATAGCAAAATTACCTTCTTGAATTTTTTCTTCGTCATTAAGTTGAATAGCATATTGAAGGGCTTCTTTTAATTGCTTAATTTGTTTTTCAATTATTTTAATAACAACTTCATCAGTAACATCTTTTCTTTCATTAACCTCATATGCTTTAATTTCAGAGTTAACTAGTCTTAATACATTAACTGTTTGCTTATCTCTAGCTTTCATAGCAGCTATTTCATTTTTTTTAAGTTCTTCTTTTAACATAAGTTCACCTCTATATAAAAATTTTAATAATTATTTATTATATTACAACTTAGATTATAACTTTAATAAATTATTATTTCAACAATGGAAGTCCTTTACTATTTTATTATTACTTTTTTTCCAATAGGAATTGCCTTTGAATTAGGATTATGCCCTAATTCAGAAGTTTTAATAATTGAGAAATCATATTCTTTTAAATTTTCTAAAAAATAATTTGTTATTTCTAAATCAGTATAAGTTTTTTCCAATTCCGTAAAAGTTCCAAGGATAAGACCTTTAATATTTGAAAAAGCACCAATTTGCTTATATTGAGCTATAAATGTTGAAATTTTATTTATATCACCACTAAGAGCTTCTAAAAATAAAATTTTATCTTCAAAAGAAGGCATATAGTTGGTGCCAGCAAGTTTTAAAAAACAACGGATATTACCACCTATTATAACACCTTCCATATAATTACCTTTAATAAAATTGTAATTAAGAGAAGCTATCATATCCTCTTCTTTTAAAAATAAATTAATAAAATATTCTTTTTGCATATTAGAACTTTCTCTAATTAAGTTTCTTAATTGATAATTAAAATTTATAAGATTTGTTTTAGTATATAAAGCATTAAGTAAAACAGATAAATCACTATATCCAATAAAAGGTTTATTTGAATTCAATATGTATTCATAATCTAAATAGTCAAGAATTTCGTTGCATAAATCTCCACCTGATAAATCAAAAATTGCTTTAATATTATTATCTCTATAAAACTTCATAAGCTCTTTAGCTCTATATTCTGAGTTTAAAGTAGAGCCATCTAAATTTCTATATAGAGCAGTAGAAACCGAAACATTAATATTAAGGGAAGTTAATAATGTTACTAACTCATCTATTTTGTTTTTTAAGTTTTCATTTAATCCATTTGAACAAGAAATTAATCCAATTGTATCATTAATTTTTAAGATACTCATATTTACCTCCATAAAATATTATTTATTATAAGTATAAAGAATAATAAAATAAAATCAAATAAAGAATTATACAATAGAATATTAAATTATTATTTAGAATAATCTATAAAGTACTAGTTTATAATGGAGGATTTATGAAATATAGACTTTATGTAAGTGGATTTTGTAATGAAACAAGAAAGCCAGAAAGTTGTGTTGGGATTGGAGGAGTAATTCTAAATGATTTTGGGTACGAAAGGATTTTCTCTAAATATGTTGGAAAGGGGACTATGATAGAAGCCAATATACAAGGAATATTATATGGAATTAATCATATAATTAATGAAGAAAACTTAAGTGATTTAACTGTATATAGTACAAATATAATGTTAATCAATTATTTAAATAAAAATAGCGTAGAAATACCAAAAAAAGTAGTAGAATTAACAAATAACTTAATAAAGTTAGTAGAAAATTTGAAATTTAAAGTAAATTATGAGTATTTTGAAGTAAATGAGTATAATTACGTAAGAAATTTAGCTAAAGAGGCTCTAAAGATATAAGAAAAATTTGTTAATTACAAATCAAAGGAGTATAATAAATGTATAATAATAAATATTATAATATAAGGAGTGATTTAAATGGTAGTTAAACTACAAGTGTACAAGTGTGAAGTTTGCGGAAATATGGTAGAGGTTTTAAGCGCTGGTGGAGGCACTTTAACTTGCTGTGGTAAGCCAATGACACTATTAAATGAAAATACTGTTGATGCAGCTGTTGAAAAACATATTCCTGTATATGAAGGAAAAGATGGAGAAGTTTTAGTGAAGGTTGGAGAAGTAGAACATCCAATGCTAGCTGAACACTTTATTCAATGGGTGGAAGTAATCACAAAAGATGGACAAGTTTTAAGACAAGACTTAAATCCAGGTGAAAAGCCAGTAGCTAAATTTAAGGTTAATGGAGATGTAGATAGAGTTAGAGAATATTGTAATCTACATGGTTTATGGAGTACAAAATAATATTAATATTTAGGCTATCTTTTAAAGATAGCCTTTTATAATGCTTAAAGATATACTATTATATAGTTAGTAATATACTTGGAGGTTAATACAGATGAAAAAATATTATGGAATAACTACTTTTTTAACTTTTGGGGTGTTCAGTATCCTAACCACATTTTATTTTCCTTACTTAAATCAAGAAATAGGTCTTAGCCTTAGTGAAGTTGGACGAGTAGTATCAGTAGGTGCTTTATTTACATTGTTTTCGCAACCTATATTATCGAATAAATTTTCTAAATCTGCTAATAAAAACAGATTTATACTTTCATATTTAGTTATAGCTTTTATAACTATAATAGGACTTATGTTTATTAATAAAGATTTAACTATAATATATGCACCGATTTATGGAGCTGTTTTAGGATCTTTAGCTGGAGTATTTGAAATCTATATTGAAGAATTATGCATAAAAAATAAATATGAATTTTCAGATATTCGTAAATGGGGATCCATTGGTTATGCAATAATAGTTTTTGTTTCAGGAATTATAATTAATAAATTTGGATTTAGAATTCTACATATTATAGCTTTAATTATGATAGTTATAATGATGGCAGTTATATTATTTACTTTTAAAGGGGATTTAAAAGTAAAAGAAAATATAAATAAAGTTAAGTTTGCTGATTTATTTAAGAACAGAAATATAATACTACTAATTATTGTTGTATTTTTAGGAATGGGAAGTTATATGGGGTTAGATTTTGCATATTCCTCTTATCTTGTTAAATTAGTTGGAGATATTGATAAAGCTAATGAAATATATAGTGCTTCTATTAGTTTTAGAGTAGTTATTGAATTCTTTGCATTTATGATGATAGCAAAGTATTTAAGTAAGGCGAATAGTAAAAGGTGCTTAACTATTGCTCTGTCTATAGCCGCTATTAAGATTTTACTGTTTTCAACAGGAAATGTAGCATTAATAGTTCTTGGAGATCAATTACATGGTATTATGTATGGATTATACTTAAATTTTCTTTTTAAATATTTAAGAGATATATTAGATAATGAACTTATAGCAACTTCATTTGCAGTTCTATCCGTTTTAAGCAGCGGTGGCTCTAATTTTATTTACCCATCAATTTATAGTTATGTTGAAGGCGTTTTTGGATATTTTGGAATGTACTTTTTAGGATTTATTTTACTAGTTATTTCTGTAGTAATTCTATTTGTATTTTTACCAAATCCTAAAAATTTTAAAAGGGCTAAATAAATGAAAAAAACTATTATTTTAAATGGTATTAAAATTAACTACAATTTAATTCTAAAAAATAAAAAGAATATATCAATTAAATTAGACTATAATGGAGAAGTTATTGTATATGCTCCACTAGATATAAGTGTAAGATATATTGAGGATTTACTAGTAAAAAAGCAAAAGTGGATAATTGATAATTATAATAAAATAATGGATAATAAAACTTCAAACAAGATAATGTTTTTAGGAAAAGAGTTTTTTCTCAAAATAGAGAAGTCTAATTATGAAAAAATAGATATAGAAGAGGAAGTTATAACAATAAAAACCCAAAATACTAATTCAGATAATGTAAAATTAACGTTATCAAATTGGCTTAGGGAGCAAGCCAATTCAATAATAATAAAAAGAGCAATTGAATTATCAAATGAATGTTCTTTATATCCATCTAAGATTTTAATTAGAAATCAAAAAACTAGATGGGGTAGTTGTAATACTAAAAGAGAAATTCGATTAAATTGGCGACTTATATTATCACCTAAGTATGTGATGGATTATATAATAATACATGAACTTTCTCATTTAAAGTATATGAATCACTCAAGTGATTTTTGGAAATTAGTTGAAGGTTATAATAAAGATTATAAAAAAGCTGAAAATTGGCTTAAGGAGAATGGTATTAAAATAATGAAAATAAATTAGAAAATTATCTTTTAAATGAGCTTAAAATATACTAGCAAAAATTATAATTTAACATTATAATATTTTTATAATTACAATAGATAATAATCAAGGAGATGAATATGAGAACAGTTTATAGAAATCCAAAAGAATTAGCAACTTGCTTAAAGGACTTAGTAGATAATTATTTAGAATTCTTAATAAGTTATGATGAACTAGAGGAAAAAGTAAAGAAAATAGTTTCAGCTAATGGAGAAAGAGTTTATAGAGATGGAAGAATTTCTTTAAAATTATATCCTTACTTAGGAGATGAAAGAGTAGAAATAATTAATAAAATTGTAGAAGAATAGAAAGTGTTATGCCTCCATAGATTAATTTACTAAGGAGGCTTTATTATAATTTAAGGGAAGAGAGATTATGTTAGATGAAATAATTAAAAAGTTTAATAACTATACTCCATATATTAATGGCTGGAGTAATATGAAAAGGGCTGCTGTAGCAATATTATTAGTAGATATAGAAAATGATACTAAAATAGTATTTCAAGTAAGGGCACTCCATATGAGAACTCAACCAGGTGATATATCATTACCAGGAGGAAGAATAGAAAATAATGAAAGTCCAAGAGAAACAGTTGAAAGGGAAATTTGTGAAGAGCTTGGATTAGATAAAGAGGATTTTGAAATAATAACTCCTTTAGATATATTAGTAACTCATTATGGGCAAATTATTCATCCTTTTTTAGGGTATATAAAAAATATTAATAACATGGATATTAATAAGGATGAAGTTGATCATATTTTTCTAGCTCCAATTGATAAGCTAATAAAAAATAATCCATTACAAAATATAAGCAAAATTAATGTTGAAAGAAATAAAAGTTTTCCTTATCATTTAATTAATGGTGGTGAAAATTATAAATTTAAAGAAGGACTATATAAATCACTTTTTTATAATTATAATAAATATGTAATATGGGGTATGACAGCATTAATAATAGAAAATTTTTTAAACTATATAAAAAATGATAAAAATAAATAGTAAATAATTAAAATAAACTCCTTAATATACTTGGTATGCCCAAATATAACAAGGAGTTTTAATTTTATACTTATATATTAAAGTCTATATTGTACTAAGTAAAAGATATATAACAAAAGTAAATGCTATTAAGTACATTACTATAGAAATATCTTTATATTTTTTAGTAGCAATCTTCATTATTACATAAGATATAAATCCAAATGCAATTCCATCTATTATACTAAATGTTAAAGGAATTAATACTATTATTAAAAAACTAGGAATAGCTTCAGAAATATCATTAAAATCAATATGTACGATTCCTTTAATCATTAAGCTTCCTAATATTATTAGTATAGGAGCTATAACTTCATTAGGAATTATATTTACAAAAGGTATAAGTATTAAAGTTAAAAGTAATAATATACCTGATATTAATGAAGTAAGTCCAGTTTTTCCACCAGCTGCAATACCGGCAGTTCCTTCAACTGTTGATACTGAAGGACTAGTTCCAAGAAAACCACAAGCTATTGTAGATAAAGCTATAGAATTTAATGCTTTATTTTGCTTTTCAGGAGCCTTTAAAAGTCCATTAATTTGACCATGTAATAAACCTATATTTTCAAAAACTATAACTAAAGTTAAAGAAAATGTTGAAATCCAAAACTTTATGTTCATAATTTCACTTAAATCAATATTAAAGAATATACTTTTATACTCTGAAAAATTAGGTAGTGAAAAGGTTAAATTACTTGTGTCAACAAATTTAAGCGTAATTGCTATTATAGTACCAGTAACGATACTAATTAAAAAACTTCCAGGAATATTCTTAGCAAATAATACTAATGTCAATATAAGAATAAACATAAAAAATAATATTCTTGGATCTGATAAATCTCCAATTTTAACAAATGTTGTAGGGTCAGATATAATAAGTCCACTTTTTTGAAGCCCTAAAAATGTTATAAAAAGACCAATACCTATAGTAATAGATTCTTTTATAGAATTTGGAATTGATTTATCTAAAATCTTAGATAAAGGTGTAATTGCTACTAGTAAAAATAGTATTCCAGCAATAACAACACTTGCTAATGCTTGATTAAAGGTTAATCCCATACCTAATATTATAGTATAGGTAAAGAGAGCATTAATTCCCATTCCGGGCATAACTACCAATGGAGTATTACTAATTAATGCAACTAGTAAACATCCTATAAAAGAAGCAAAAACAGTTGCTATAATTAATGGTTCTTGTGATATTCCTCCATCACTTAAAATGCTAGCGTTAACTACAATAATATATACTGCAGCGAAAAAAGAAGTTAAACCAGCTATTAGCTCAGTTTTAAAATTTGTATTATGTTCTTTAAGTTTAAATATTTTTTTCATCCTTTCTGTAAAACCTCTTTTCGTATCCCTCGCCCACCCGCATCTTAGATGCTTAATTATTATATCATTAAAGTTGATTTTAAATATAGTAAATCTAAAAAAAATCATAAAAGTCTACAATTATATCAAAATATCGTCATATTATTTAGTTTTACACCTTTTGTATACTAATATGTAATACTTTTCTGAAAAAACTTTGAATATTATTCAAATATGGAGAAATAGTATTCTTGATGGCACTATTGACAAACTAGTTACAAAGAATATAATTTATTTATATATACCCCGATAGGGTGGGGAGGTGTAGTATGAACGAAAATAGAAAAAAAGCTATGCAATCATTAAAGACTGCAAGGGGACAAATTGACGGCATTATAAAAATGATTGAGGAAGATAGATATTGTATAGATGTATCTAATCAAATTTTTGCAGCTCAATCATTATTAAAAAAAGCTAATTTAATAATTTTAGAAAATCATCTATCACACTGCGTAAAGGATGCATGTATAAATGGAAATGGTGATGAAAAAATTGATGAGATAATGAAAATATTAGATAAAGTAATTGCAAGATAATAATAAGGAGGGTTTATGATGAAAAAATTAATAAATATAGAAGGTATGAGTTGTAATCATTGCGTAGCACATGTTAGAGAAGCTTTAGAAGCAATAGACGGTGTGAAAGTAATGGATGTTAGTTTAGACAATAATAATGCACTAGTTGAAACTAAGGTTGATAATGATGTTTTAATTAATGCAATTGAAGAAGAAGGTTATGATGTTAAATCTATTGAATAGTAGATAAAAGAATAAGTAATTTAAATTCTTTTATTCCAAATTAAATTTAGTATATTTATTACTATATAAGAAAAAGAAAAAATATTGTGCCAGTTATACATATAAGTTGTAACAAATAACTAGGACAATATTTTTTCTCTTTTTTTTTACTGCAGTTTTGAAATTATTCCATTCATATCATTTATTATGGAAACAAGTTTTATTAAATCCTCTTCTTCTAGTAAGGATACTCTATTCATTAAATTACTTCTCATCTCAGACTTTTTTTCATTTATAAATTCATATGCCTTTTCAGTAAGCTCTAAATTAAATTTTCTTCTATCCTTTGGATCATTATATCTATTTACAAAGCCTTGATCAATTAGCTTATCTATAATAGGAGTCATATTAGGTTTTGATATATCTAAACATTTTGCTACATTTGAAACAGACATTGTTTTTTTATTTGCAAGATAAAATATTACTTTCATATGAGATGGTGGGATAATACATCCTTTAATTACTTCATTTGGATTCAAAAGTTTATTATGTATAAGTACTAATAAATCTAATAATTTTTCAGGTAAGTTTTTTATTTCAGTATTATTCATAAAGATCCTCCTAAGTAATTTTCAGTTTTATTATAAACTATTTAAAATAATTATACAAGTATAACCATTATTAACATATAATGGTTATGAAAATATAATTAATATATTATTCTAATTTATCTTATACTATACTCAATAGTATTATGAAAGGAGACAAAAATAAAATGATGAAGCTATTAAAATATTTAAAGCCATTTATAGGTTCTATCATTGTAATTATAGTACTGTTATTTGTGCAGGCTATAAGTGAACTATCACTTCCGGACTATATGTCAAATATAGTCAATGTAGGTATTCAGCAAGGTGGGATCGAAAATTCGGTTCCTAAAATAATAAGAAAGAGCGAAAAAGAAAAGCTATCACTTTTTATTGACAAAAATGATATTAATAAAGTGGAGGATAACTATAAATTAATTAGTAAAGATAATTTAACAGAAGATGAATATAGAGATTATCTAAGTAAATATCCTTTATTAGCTACTGAGGACTTATATGAGCTTAATACAAAAGATAAAAAAATAATAGAAGAGTTAAATAATATTTTAGCTAAACCTGAATTAATAGTTTATGGAATAAATTCTGGTAATTTTGATTTTAGCAGTGATAATAGTCAAAGTATTTTAGATAATTTACCTGAAAATACAGATGTTTTTACAATTTTTAAAAATTTACCAAAGGAACAACTAAATGAATTATTAAAAGGAATAAATGAAAAACTTAATGAAATGCCTGAAAGTATGATAAAACAATCAGCAGTAGCATATGTTAATGCTGAATATAAAGCTATAGGTATTAATACAAATAGTTTACAAACTAGTTATATATCAATAACTGGTGTTAAAATGCTTGGAATAGCATTAATCAGTATGGTTGCAACTGTTATTGTTGGATTCCTATCTGCTAGAATTGCAGCTGGTCTTGGAAAAAATTTAAGAAGAGATGTATTTAAGAAAGTAACAAGCTTTTCAAATACTGAATTTGATAAATTTTCAACTGCTTCTTTAATTACTAGAAGCACAAATGATATACAACAAATTCAAAGTTTAATGGTTATGCTATTTAGAATAATATTTTATGCTCCGATTTTAGGCGTAGGTGGAGTGTTAAAAGTATTAAGGACAGATACTAATATGACTTGGATAATTGCTATAGGAGTCATATTGATAGTATTACTAGTTAGTATATTATTTTCATTTGCAATGCCTAAATTTAAGATGGTACAAAAATTAATTGATAAGTTAAATTTAGTCACAAGAGAAAGTTTAACAGGTATGTTAGTTATAAGAGCTTTCAGTACACAAGAATATGAAGAAAAGAGATTTGATAAAGCTAATCTTGATTTAACTAGAACAAATTTATTTGTTAATAGATTAATGTCATCAATGATGCCAGTTATGATGCTTATTATGAATGGATTAACATTACTTATAGTTTGGGTTGGATCACATCAAGTTGATTTAGGTAGAATTCAAGTTGGTGATATGATGGCATTTATACAATATGCTATGCAAATAATTATGTCATTTTTAATGATTTCTATGATATCAATTATGCTTCCACGTGCATCTGTATCAGCTCAACGTATTAGTGAAGTTATATATACTGATTTATCTATTAAAGATAAAAATGAAACTAAGAAGTTCTTAAAATCAAAAAAAGGATATGTAGAATATAAAAATGTTAGTTTTAAATATCCTGGTGCAGAAGATTATGTTATTAAAGGGATTAGTTTTATTGCTAAGCCTGGAGAAACAACAGCAATAATTGGCAGTACAGGTAGTGGGAAATCTACCTTAATTAATCTTATGCCTAGGTTTTATGATGTTACTGAAGGACAAATACTTATTGATGGTGTAGATATAAGGGACGTTAATCAAAAAGAACTAAGAGAAAGAATTGGATATGTTCCTCAAAAAGGAGTGTTATTCTCTGGTACTATTGAAAGTAATTTAAAATATGGTTCACCTAATGCCAAAACAGAAGATATGAAGAAGGCTTCTGATATAGCACAAGCTACTGAATTTATAGAAGCAAAAACGAGTAAGTATGAAAGTGAAATATCTCAAGGTGGTTCTAATGTATCGGGTGGTCAAAAACAAAGATTGTCAATTGCTAGGGCTTTAGTAAAAAAACCTGAAATATATATATTCGATGATAGTTTTTCAGCGTTAGACTTTAAGACTGACTCTGCATTAAGAAAAGCAATAAAGGATAATATTAAAGAAGCAACAATGATAATAGTAGCACAAAGAATAAATACAATAAAAGATGCAAATCAAATTATAGTTTTAGATGAAGGTAGAGTTGCTGGAATAGGAACTCATAAAGAGCTTTTAGAAAACTGTGAAGTATATAAGCAAATAGCTTTATCACAACTTTCAAAGGAGGAGCTAATGTCATGAATAATAATGTAAGAGGCAAAAAACATGGTGGCTTTGGCGGTCCAATGGGAGGAGGAAATCTCGCAGGTGGAAAAGCCAAAGATTTTAAAGGAACATTAAAAAAGTTAATAGATTATTTAAAACCATATAGAATATCAATAATAATAGTTTTAATATTTGCTATTGGCAGTGCTGCTTTTTCTATTGTTGGACCTAAAATTTTAGGAAAGGCAACTACGAAATTATTTGAAGGATTACTAAGTAAAATTTCAGGAAAAGCTGGTGCAGGTATAGATTTTACTTATATAGGAAATATAATTGCAATTTTACTAGTTTTGTATGTAGTTAGTGCAATCTTTGCTTTTATTCAAGGATTTATAATGTCAGGGATAGCACAAAAGGTTTCATATAATTTAAGAAAAGAAATATCAATAAAAATAAATAAAATGCCATTGAAATACTTTGATAAAATGACTCATGGAGAAGTTTTATCAAGAGTAACTAATGACGTAGATACTGTAAGCAATACTTTAAATCAAAGTTTATCACAAGTATTTACCTCTATTACAACTTTAGTTGGTGTAGTAATTATGATGCTTTCAATAAGTGTGTCAATGACAATTGCTGCTTTATTAATAGTTCCATTATCAGGATTACTTATATCACTAGTTATTAAGAAGTCTCAAAAATATTTTAAAGAACAACAAGAGTTTCTTGGGCATGTAAATGGGCATGTTGAAGAAATATATAGTGGACATAATATAATGAAAGCTTTTAATGGTGAAGATAAGGCTGTTGAAGAATTTAATAAATTAAATAAAACATTATATAATTCAGCTTGGAGATCTCAATTTTTGTCTGGTATGATGATGCCAATAATGACTTTTGTAGGCAATTTAGGATATGTTGCTATTACAATTTTAGGAGGATATTTAACTGTTAAAAATTATATAGAAGTTGGTGATATTCAATCCTTCATTCAATATATTAGAACTTTCAATCAACCAATATCACAAGCAGCGCAAATTGCAAATGTATTACAATCAACAGCTGCAGCAGCTGAAAGAGTTTTTGAATTCCTTGAAGAGGAAGAAATAGTTGATGAAGGAGTTAATCCAATTGGTATTGAAGAGATTAAAGGTCAAGTTACCTTTAAAGATGTTCATTTTGGATATAATGAAGATAAGATAATTATTAATGATTTTTCAAGCAAAATAGAGCCAGGACAAAGAATAGCTATAGTTGGACCAACTGGAGCTGGAAAAACTACAATAGTTAAACTATTAATGAGATTCTATGAATTAAATAGTGGAGAAATATTACTAGATAATTATAATATAAAGGATTTTAAGCGAAGCGATATAAGAAGAATATTTGGAATGGTGCTTCAAGATACTTGGTTATTTAATGGAAGTGTTATGGAAAATATACGATATGGTAATTTAAAAGCAAGTGATAAAGAAGTAATTGAGGCTGCAAAAGCTGCTCATGTTGATCATTTTGTTAAGACATTACCTAATGGATACAATACTGAATTAAATGAAGATGCAAGCAATGTATCACAAGGCCAAAAGCAACTGTTAACAATTGCACGTGCAATTTTAGCAGATCCTAAAATATTAATATTAGATGAAGCTACAAGTTCTGTTGATACAAGAACAGAAGTGCTTATTCAAAAGGCTATGGATAATTTAATGAAAGGTAGAACTAGTTTTATAATTGCTCATAGATTATCAACTATAAGAGATGCTGATTTAATTTTAGTGATGAATGAAGGTGATATAGTTGAGCAAGGAACTCACAAAGAATTGCTAAATAAAAATGGGTTCTATGCATCATTATACAATAGTCAATTTGAAAATTCACAAATTTCTTAAGCAAAAAGATGGTTAAGTGATGATCCTTAACCATCTTTTTTTATTTAGTAAAACTTAGTAAAATTATTAGTAAAATTATTAGTAAAACTTTATTGATAATGTTTTCCTTTTGTGCTAGACTTTAATTGTAAATATTTATAAGTATAAATAGGAGAGATATTATGAGAGAGAAAATTAAAAATACATTTAAGAATATTTTTGGTGAAAATGGTAAAGAGAGATACTTTTTTTCACCTGGAAGAGTTAATTTGATTGGAGAGCATACTGACTATAATGGTGGTAATGTATTTCCTTGTGCATTGAGTTTTGGTACTTATGGTGTTATAAGGATTAGAGAAGATGAAAAAGTAAGAATGTTTTCTAGTAATTTTGAAGAAGTTGGTGTTATAGAATTTTCTTTAAAGGGTATTAAATTTGAAAAATCACATGACTGGGTTAATTATGCTAAGGGTGTAATTGATGTAATGAAAAAACATGGATATAATATAAATAAAGGTTTTGATGTAGTTATTTACGGTAATATTCCAAATGGAGCTGGTTTATCTTCATCTGCATCATTAGAACTTTTAATAGCAGTTATGATGGATAGTTTATTTAATTTTGAAATAAATAGAGTTGATTTGGTTAAGTTTTCTCAAGAAGCTGAAAATAAATTTGTAGGTGTTAATTGCGGAATTATGGACCAATTTGCTATAGGTATGGGGAAGGAAAATAATGCTATACTATTAGACTGTAATACTTTAAAATATAATTATTGTCCTATAGAGTTAAAAAATGAAGTGTTAGTTATTGCTAATACCAATAAAAGAAGAGGATTGGCAGATTCTAAATATAATGAGCGTAGAAGTGAATGTGAAAAAGCTTTAGAAGAATTAAAAGTAAAACTTAATATTAGTTCATTAGGCGATCTTACTATTGATGACTTTGAAAAAAATAAAGAGCTAATTAAGGACGAAGTTAGATTGAAAAGAGCAAAACATGCTGTATACGAAAATCAAAGAACATTAATGGCAAAAGATGCTTTAGAATCAAATGATTTAATTACTTTTGGTAAGCTTATGAATGAATCTCATATATCTTTAAGAGATGATTATGAAGTAACAGGAATTGAACTTGATACATTAGTAGAGCTAGCTTGGAACCATAGTGGTGTTTTAGGTGCTAGGATGACTGGAGCTGGTTTTGGTGGTTGTACTGTAGCATTAGTAAGAAAAGATAGTGTTGATGATTTTATAAAAACTATTGGACAAGGATACAAAGACAAAATAGGATATGAAGCTAGTTTCTATATTGCTGAAGTAGGCAATGGAACTAGAGAAATCTAGGAGGTATTAATATGATTTTAGTTTGTGGTGGAGCAGGTTACATTGGTAGTCATGCAGTATATCAATTAATTGAAAGAGGAGAAGAAGTAGTTGTTGTAGATAATTTAGAAACAGGACATAAAGAAGCTGTAAACCCTAAGGCTAAGTTTTATAACGTAGATATAAGAAATGAAGAAGAATTAGATAAAGTATTTAAAGAAAATAATATTACAGAAGTAATTCACTTTGCTGCTAACTCTTTAGTAGGTGAAAGTATGACTAACCCATTAAAGTATTATAACAATAATGTACATGGAACAGAAGTTTTATTAAAAGTTATGGTAGCTAATGATGTAAAGAAAATAGTATTTTCATCAACAGCAGCTACTTATGGTGAAGCTACTAAAATGCCAATAGTTGAAACAGATAAGACAGAACCAACTAACGCATATGGTGAAACTAAATTAGCTATGGAAAAAATGATGAAATGGGCTGATATAGCACATGGAGTTAAATATGTATCATTAAGATATTTCAACGTAGCTGGTGCTCATGTAAGTGGAAGTATAGGAGAAGATCATAGTCCTGAGACACATTTAATACCATTAATACTACAAGTTCCACTAGGAAAGAGAGAGTTTATATCAATTTTTGGAGAAGATTATGATACTGAAGATGGTACTTGTATAAGAGATTATATTCATGTTATTGATTTAGCAGATGCACATATCTTAGCAATAGATTATTTAAGAAATGGAAATGAAAGTGATATATTTAATTTAGGTAATGGAAATGGATTCTCAGTAAAAGAAATGATAGAAGCAGCAAGAAAGGTAACTGGACATGAAATACCAGCAAAAATATGTGAAAGAAGAGCTGGTGATCCTGCTAGACTTATTGCCTCTTCTGAAAAAGCAAGAAAGACATTAAAATGGGAACCTAAATTTGATAACGTTGAAGATATAATAAATTCAGCTTGGAAGTGGCATAAGAACAACCCTATGGGATTTAACAAGTAGGTGTAACATGAGAATTTATAGAGAAATCAAAAGATTGATTAACTATGGACTAAAGCATAATTTATTTACAGAAGATGATGTTATTTTTGTTAGGAATTCATTATTAAGTATTTTAAATTTAGATGAATACGAAGATGTAGAATTAGAAGAGGAAGACTTAAAGACTCCTACAGATATCTTAGATAATATATTAAACTATGCTTTTGAAAATGGAGTTTTAGAATCTAATAGTCCAATTTATAGAGATTTATTAGATACTAAAATTATGGCAGCATTAATGCCAAGGCCATCAGAGGTAATAAGAACTTTTAATGAAAAGTATAAAGCTTCAAAAGAAGAGGCTACATCTTATTTTTATAATATTAGTACAGCTTGTGACTATGTTAGAACAGATAGAATTGCACAAAATATAGCTTGGAAAAGTAAAACAGAGTATGGTGAATTAGATATAACAATTAATTTATCAAAACCAGAGAAGGATCCTAAAGCTATAGCAGCAGCTAAAAACATGCCTGCTGCTAAGTATCCTAAATGTCTTTTATGTAAAGAAAACGAAGGGTACAGAGGACGTATAAATCATCCTGCAAGACAAAATCTTAGAATTATTCCTTTAAGTTTAAAGGATGAAAAGTGGTATTTACAATATTCACCCTATGCATATTATAATGAACATTGCATTGTTTTTGCTGAAAATCATGTTCCAATGAAGATTACAAATAATACTTTTGATAGATTATTAGAATTTGTTGAGAAATTCCCACATTATTTTGTAGGTTCAAATGCTGATTTACCTATTGTTGGTGGATCAATATTAACACATGATCACTATCAGGGTGGAAATTACGAGTTTGCTATGGATAAAGCACAAAATTATACTGAGTTCCAATTAGAAAATTATGATAATATTCAATTATCAATTGTAAAGTGGCCTTTAAGTGTACTAAGGTTAAAAGGTAATAATAGGTTGGAATTAAGTGAATTAGCTTACAAAATATATAATCATTGGAGAAAATATAATGATTATGAAGTTGGAATTTATTCATTCACTGATTACATTCCTCATAATACTATAACTCCAATAGCTAGGAAAGAAAAAGATAGCTATATTCTTGATTTAGTTTTAAGAAATAATAGAGTAAGTGAAGAATATCCAGATGGGATTTTTCATCCACATAGTGAACTTCATAACATTAAAAAAGAGAATATTGGCTTAATAGAAGTTTTAGGACTTGCAGTTCTTCCAGCTAGATTAAAAGATGAACTTGAAATAATAAAAACCTCTTTAACTACCGAAAAAGATGATATATACAATTATGATAATATGAAAATACATTATGATTGGTATGAAACAATAAAAACTAATAATAAAAATATAACAATTGATAATGTTGATTCTATAGTTGAAAATGAGGTTGCTAATGTATTTACTAAGGTACTAGAACATTGCGGAGTATTTAAATGGAATTACGAAGGAAAAGAAGGAATTAATAGATATATAGAAAGCTTGAAAATATCAATTAATTAATATTAGAGGTGAGGCATTTCAGATGCCTCATCTTAATTGTATATTTAAATATATACTTTTATAATGGAGGTGATTATATGGCAACAATTAAGGAAATTGCAAATGCTGCAGGGGTTTCTATTGCAACTGTATCTCGTATCTTAAATTTTGATAAAACTCTTAATGTTTCTGAAGAAACAAGAAAAAAAGTTTTACGTATTGCTGAAGAACTGAATTATGTAACTATAAAAGAAAGAAAAAATAAGCTTAAGAATTATACTATTGGAATTGTATGTTCATTTAGTGAAACTAAAGAATTAAATGATCCATATTTCTTATCTATAAGAATGGCAATAGAAAAGAAATGCATAGAAGATAATATAGGATTTAAATCTTTATATCTTAGTAATTTCTCAAAAGATAATTCATATAATTATAAAGACTTGGATGGTATTGTTGCTATAGGAATTTTTGAAGATACTGAAATAAATAGCTTAAAAGAATTATCTTCAAATATTATATTTATTGATTCTTCACCAGAAGAATGGGAATTTGATTCTATAGTTGTTGATTTAAAATATGGAGCTAAAAAAGCACTTGATTATTTATATAATCTAGGGCATAAAAATATAGGGTATATAGGAGCTAAAGTTATACCACATAACAGTAATAATGAAATTGAATTAATAAACTATAGAGAATCTACTTACAAAAAATTCATGGTAGATATAAATAATTATAAAGAAGAATGGATTTTTAAAGGGAATTTTACTCCAGAAGACGGTTATGTATTGATGAAGAATGCATTAAAATTAAAAAATATCCCAACTGCCTTTTTTATAGCAAGTGACCCTATGGCAATTGGAGCTTATAAAGCTATTCAGGAAGAAGGTTATACTATACCAAATGATATAAGTATTGTAGGGTTTGATGATATAGCCACGGCACAATATTTAACACCTTCTTTAACTACAGTAAAGGTATTTACAGATTATATGGGGGAAACCGCTTTAGATACTTTAATGGAAAGAATAAAAGACGAAAGAGAGTTAAGTAAAAAAATAGTATTACCTGTTAAACTAATTATAAGAGATAGCTGTAAGGCTATATAGAATAAATACGAAATTAGAGTACTGCTTACCATACTTTTTACAAGTAGCTATATCTATAATTATAGTAGATATAGCTATTATTTTTAGTTAGAATAAAATTAAAATAATGATAAATTTCCCTTATTATAGTATACTATCCTTAAATAATATCTTATGGAAAGAGAATGATGAATTTATGACAAATACTAAACACTTTTTTATAATAAATCCTGAAGCAGGTAAAACTGATGTTTCTGAAAAAGTAAGTAGTGAAATAAAAAAAGCTTTTAAAGATAAGGAAGATTCTTATTCAATTTATATTACTAAAGGTAAAAATGATGCTACAAATTTTACAAAGAATATATGTAAAACTGAAAACGGTAATTTAAGATTTTATGCTTGTGGTGGAGATGGAACTCTTAATGAAGTAATCAATGGTTTAATTGGATATAAAAATGCTAGTGCTTCAGTGATACCTTATGGAACAGGAAATGATTTTGTTAATAACTTCAACTCAAATTGTAGTTTTTTTGATATTCAAAAACAAATAGAATTTGATGAAGAAGAAATTGATGTATTAAAAGTTAATGATAAATATTCTGTGAATTTATGTAATATTGGATTTGATGCAAAGGTTGCAAATAATATAAATAAATTTAAGAGGTTTCCATTTATAAGTGGACAAGGTGCCTATACACTATCTACATTTTATTCTCTGTTACATAAAATGCACTCAAATTTGGATATATTAATAGATAATAAAGAGCTGATACAAGGTGATTTCTTGTTATGTGTTGTAGCTAATGGAATGACCTATGGTGGAGGCTATAAGGGAGCACCTTTAGCTAAAATTAATGATGGACTAATTGATGTTTGTATATTTAAAAAAGTGTCTAGATTAAAATTAGTAAAATTAATTAATGTATATAAAAGAGGAGAACATTTGGACAATGAAGAAATGAAGAAATACTTTATCTATAAAAAATGTAAATCTATATATATAAAATCGAAAGATGATTTTACTGTATGTATAGATGGTGAAATAATAGTGGAGAAAAATATTAATATTGCTTTAGAGAAAAAAGCATTAAATTTTCTAGTTCCACATAAGAAAATAATTTATTAATTAGAATAGGAATGAGGTATAATTTTGAGTAGCTTTATAGAATTTAAAGATGTTAAAAAGACATATAAAATGGGTGAAGTTGATATTGATGCTTTAAGAGGGGTATCCTTTGAGATAGAAAAAGGAGAATTTGTTATAGTGGCAGGAGCTAGTGGTGCTGGTAAAAGTACAATACTGAATATTTTAGGGGGAATGGATACTTCCACTAGTGGTAAAATTATTGTTGATAATAATACAATAAGTAGCTATACAGAAAAAGAGTTAATTTCATATAGGCGTTTTGATATTGGCTTTGTTTTTCAATTTTATAATTTAGTTCAAAATTTAACGGCTTTAGAAAATGTTGAGCTAGCTACGCAAATATGTAAAAACCCACTTAATCCATCAGAAGTATTAGAAGCAGTAGGTTTAGAAGAAAGAAAAAATAACTTTCCTTCTCAATTATCAGGTGGTGAGCAACAAAGGGTTGCTATAGCTAGAGCATTAGCTAAAAATCCGAAGTTATTGCTTTGTGATGAACCAACAGGTGCATTGGATTATAATACTGGAAAGGCTATCTTAAAGTTGTTACAAGATACGTGCAGAGAACGTAATATGACAGTTATAATAATTACACATAACCTTGCATTAACACCTATGGGGGATAAAATAATAAAAGTTAAAAATGGAATGATTGAAAGTGTTACTTTAAATGACAATCCAACTCCAG
>JAEZAL010000129.1 GCA_023427705.1 Bacillota bacterium
ATTTTATATTGTTTATCTAATGAAGCATATGTGTCAACTTCATGGAATGCATTTTGTTGCAGATAGTCTTCTCTTAATGATTTAGCTACTTCTAATTTTAGTCTATCATTTTCAGATAATTCATCTATACCAACAAGGCTTACTATTTCTTGAAGTCCTGATTCTTCTTGAAGTAAAGTCATTGCTTCTTGTCTTAAAGTTGACCAATCTGATGCAACTTCTGCATTCATCCATTCATCTATAGTGTCTGCATATAATGAATAGGAATTTAACCAGTTTATTGATGGGAAATGTCTCTTATAAGCCAATTGAGCATCTAATCCCCAGAAAACTTTAACTATTCTAAGAGTTGATTGAGTAACTGGCTCTGATAAGTCTCCTCCTGGAGGTGATACTGCTCCAATAGCTGTTACAGCTCCTTCTCTTCCATCTTTACCTAAACATACTACTTTACCGGCTCTTTCGTAGTAATCAGCAAGTCTTGATCCAAGATAAGCTGGATAACCTTCATCCCCTGGCATTTCTTCAAGTCTTCCTGACATTTCTCTTAATGCTTCTGCCCATCTAGATGTTGAATCCGCCATTATTGAAACTGAATATCCCATATCTCTAAAATATTCAGCGATAGTTATTCCTGTATATATACAAGCTTCTCTTGCAGCAACTGGCATATTTGATGTATTGGCAATAAGAACTGTTCTCTTCATTAAACTTTCCCCAGTTTTTGGATCTTTAAGTTCTGGGAATTCATTAAGAACATCTGTCATTTCATTACCACGTTCTCCACATCCAACATATACAACTATTTCAGTATCTCCCCATTTAGCAACTTGATGTTGAACTACTGTCTTACCAGCTCCGAATGGTCCTGGAACTGCTGCTGCACCACCTTTAGCAACTGGGAAGAATGTATCTATAACTCTTTGACCTGTTGTCATTGGTGCTTCTGGTTTTAACTTTCTTGCAAATGGTCTTCCTTTTCTTGCAGGCCATTTTTGCATTAAAGTAATTTCTTTATCACCATTTTCAGTTTCTACAATACAAACTGTATCCACTATAGTGAAATTCCCAGATTTAATTTCTTTTATAGTTCCTTTTATTCCATAAGGAATCATAATCTTATGAAGAATTACTGAAGTTTCTTGAACCGTTCCAATAATATCTCCTGCTTCTACTACATCTCCTACTTTTGCAGTAGCATCAAATTCCCAAACTTTTTCTCTATTTAATGATTTTACAGCTACACCTTTCTTTAAGAATGGTGAATTTGCTGCCTTTGCAAAGGCATCAAGTGGTCTTTGTATTCCATCAAACATTGATTCAATAAGACCTGGTCCTAATTCTATACTTAATGGTTCTCCAGTAGTAATTACTGGGTCCCCTGGTCCAATCCCTGTAGTTTCTTCGTAAACTTGGATAGATGCCCTATCATTTCTCATTTCTATGATTTCTCCGATAAGACCTTTATCACCAACTTTTACCATATCGAATATATTTGCTTCTTCCATTCCCTCAGCTACAACTAAGGGACCTGCAACCTTTATAATCTTTCCGGTCTTCAAATTACTAACCTACCTTCCTATAAAATATTAACGCCAACAGCTTTTTCCACACTATCACTAATTCTCTTAAGTCCAATATTCAATGAACCTTGATTGCTTGGAATTAATATTACTGATGGAAGTATTTGTTCATTATAACGTGCTATAGTTTCTTCAATATTTTTAGCTACTTGTTCAGTAACAAATATTACTGCATAATTATTTCTTGCACAATTATCTACTGCTTTTCTAGCTTCTTCAGGTTCTACTACTGGAAATACATCTATTCCTATAGCTTTAAAACCTAAAATTGAATCTTTATCTCCAACTACACCTATTTTCTTATGCATATATATCACGCAACCTTTCCCTTATTACTTCCTCAGCAATATTATTAAGCTTGCCAACCATTATAATTCTTATCACTTTTATTTCTGTTTCCTTAGCATAAATATAAGATAATAATCTTTCTGGTCCAAATGTAACTAACTTAGAATCTTTCATTAATTGCATAATATAATTATCACTTAATTTTTCTAAAAGACTTGCAGAGTCAGTAGCTATATATCCTTCTAATCCTTCTTTGACTAAACTTGAATAAATAGTACTTTGTAATTTAGACATAATATTTTCTGGAGATTCATTTAATAATAAAATTAATTTATTGCTATCTATAGCTCCACCATTAAATATTACTTCTTCTGCAAAACCTCTTCCTTTATTTTGTTTTTTAATTCTAAGTAAGGTTCTTATATTAGTAGAATCAATCATTGCTTTAACTAAGTTATCTATAAACTTATAATCTAGCGACTTATTAATTTCTACTAATTCTTCATACATATATTTATCTATAATAATATCTATTTTTTGAGGATCTTTAGTTTCTTCAAAGACCTTCATAGCTTCTTGAATCCCCTTGCCTAATATACCATTTAGGCTTTTTAAATCATCAGAATCAATTTTACGCTTAACTTCTTGTAAGTCTAAATTTCCTAGTTTTATAAGCATTGATGATAAATCTTTACCTAGTACTTTTGCTTTTAAAAGAACCTTAGCATTATGATAGTCATATTTTAAACTCATTATCTTAACAATTTCTTTAACAGGACTCATTTCATAAACTAAATCATATATCCTTTTTAATTCTGCTGTTAAGATTTCTTCATAATCTTCTGCTCTTTTTACATTTGATGAAACATTTGCGTATTCTGTTTCATTTAATATTCTAAGCACTTCACTAGCTGATGTGGATTCAATCATTCTCTCAACTTTTGTTTTATCAAGGAGTCTATTTTCTAAAACCCATATTCTTGATACTGCTTGGGTAAACTTCATTACATCCATTTCTTACCCTCCTTAACCAAATAACACGTTTGCTACTTCAAACTCCAATTCATCTTTTAATGAACTTACTAAAGCTTCATACGTATTATTTATTTCTATTCCATTTCTTTCAAGAATAAATCCACCTTTAAAACTTCCAACCTTTGGACTTAGCTTTATATTTCCCTTATCTCCTAATGATTGATTTAAATCATATATAAAAGTAAGATCAACTAACTCCAATCCTTCTTTATTTAAAATAAGATTTTGTTCTCCTATTTCACCTAAAGAAAGTATAGTATTCTTAATGAATCTTAAAAAATCATCTCCAGAGATAGAAGCTAATACATCTATACTCTTATCAAATACTTCTTTTATAACTTCTTGTTTTGCACTTAATTTATTATTTCTAACCTTTAGAGAAGCAGAAGATAAAATCCTCTCTTTTCTACTCTTAGCCTCAACCTCAGCTTTATTTATAATTTCTTTTTCTAGTTCCTTGGCTTTAGCTATTTTCTTTGAAAGAATTTTATTCTTTTCTTCTTCAGCAGAAGCTAGAATGATTTCCTTTCTTTCTTCAGCATCCCTAAGGATTTTAGAAGTTAGATTATTTACATTTGCCATAGCCTTTCTCTCCAATCCTAGAATCCTTTACTTACTAACATAAATGAAATAACGAAACCTAATAATGCATATGTTTCAACCATTGCTGATAATATAATACCTTTAGTGTTATGTTCTTCATTCTTCGCTAATATTTGAATACCAGCTGCTGCAACTCTTCCTTGAGATATTGCAGACCAAAGTCCTGTAAATGCTACTGGAAGAGCAGCACCTAATAAGTATAAACCTTGTTCAAATGGCATACCTGAAGCCATTTTAGTAAATATTAAGAAACCTATAACGAATCCATATAAACCTTGTGTACCTGGTAATAATTGAAGAACTAAAGCTTTACCAAACTTTTGTGGTTCTTCTGTAACTAAACCAGTTGCTGCTTCACCAACTATACCAACACCTTTAGCTGAACCTATTCCTGCTAATACAACTGCTAACGTTGCACCAATTGCTGCAAAAAATAATCCCCCATTATTTTCTATTAAAAATTGAATCCATGACATTTCCATTTTACAATTCCTCCTAATTTCTTTTGATTTTTATATACTTTTCTGAACTTTTAAATGCTTTAAAGGGTTTTCCACCACCCTCATAGAACTTCCCGAAATATTCAACATATTGAAGTCTTGCTGTATGAACATATGCTCCTAGTAAAGACAACCCTAAATTAAATATATGGAAAAAGATTAATAATACTGGTCCTAATATTATTGCAGCTACTCCTGGTAAAGTATTTATTAATAAATTTAATGCACCTGCAATAGAACCACCTGCAAGGCCTAATGCCATAAGTCTTGTATATGAAACTAAGTCTCCTACATATGAACTTATACCATATAAATTATATAAACCTTGCCCAGCCTTCGCTCCAATAGACTTTTCATTTCTTCCACCAGCAATAACTATAAGTATCATACCTATAATTGTTGTTGCAATAAATACTGTTCCTAAAAATTCTGGTAATCCTAAGAATTTTACTGCTGCAATTCCACCTATTGATGTTAATGTAATTAACCAGGATCCTGCATCGTATAAAGCATCCATCCCTTTTCCTATCCTTATTAAACTATAAGCTTTAATAAATAGTCCAAAGAAAATTTGAATTACTCCAAATCCTATTGATAAAACAACAATTGTCATTACATCTTTATTTGAATCGATTAATTGGGTAGGTAAAACTATTAAATCACCAAAGAATGAACCATAAATTAATCCAAAAAATATTATTGGAAAACTTAAATAAAAGAAGAACTTTGCAAAATCTCTCATACTATCACTTAATTTTAAGAACTTAAGTGCTAAAAATGAACCTAATAAAACTATTAATCCATATCCTGCATCTGCTACCATCATACCAAAAAATATTAAGTAAAATGGTGTAAGAAGTGGAGTTGGATCTATTTCATTATATTTAGGATAACTATACATACCTGTTATACTTTCAAAAGCAGATACTAACTCTCCATTTCTTAATTTTATAGGAACATCTTCTATTTCTTCTTCTTTATCATCTTCTAATTCAATGTAATAATCATCATTAAGAGCATTAGAACATATTATTCTTAGGTTCTCACTGTCTTCTTCAGCTATCCACCCTTGGATTGCACAAACATTTTTAGTCTTTAAAAAATTACTAGAAACCTTTTTTCTCTCAACTTTACTTGCAAAATAATCATATGCTAATTCTAATTTCTTTAAATCTTCTTCAAGATCTGCTATTTCTTCTTGAACAAAGAATTTCTTAGATTGAATTTCTTCTATTTCATGTTTATAATGAAATATTAATTTTAATGGTACATCACTTTGTTGTGTTTTAAAGGAATTAAATCCAACACTTCTTAAAACCTCTGAAACTTTATCATCATATTCTTTATTAGCTAGAAGTAATATATTTATATCATTTGTATTTCTTGATATTATCTCTATATAACAATTTGACAATTCTTGAAGTAATGTTTCTTCATAACCTTTAGCTACAGTTCCTAAGTAATAAGATGTATTTTTCAATGTTTTTAGTTCACTGAAAGCAATGTCTAAATTTTCCCATGGTGTTAAAGTATCTATTTCAGATTGTAACTTTGATACTTCTGAATCTAACTT
>JAEZAL010000169.1 GCA_023427705.1 Bacillota bacterium
CCTTGTCCATAATTGTTTCCAGCTACTATTATTCCACCATTATTTTCTTTTGCACGCTTAGGGAATTCTTCATCAACTGTATTAAAACAATATTCAGCTAAATAAGGAATATTTGATCTAAAAGGCAATAATTTAGAGTTAGAAGGCATAATATGATCTGTAGTAATATTATCTTCTACCTTTATCAATACCTTACCACTTAAATCATCTCCTAATGGCTTATTTACTGGGAATGGTTTTATATTAGGCCCTCTTAATACTTCTACTTCTTCTCCATTATCAGCTGGAGATATTATCATAGAATCATCTATTAAAAATTCCTTTGGCATTTCTACTGTTATATCTACATCACATTCTCTTGGGTCTGTTAAGAAACCATTAATTGCAGATACTGCTGCTGTTTCTGGACTTACTAAATAAACTTTAGCTGTTAAAGTTCCACTTCTTCCATAGAAATTTCTATTAAAGGTTCTTAAAGATACTCCACCTGTTCCAGGTGCTTGTCCCATACCTATACATGGTCCACAAGAATTCTCTAATATTCTTGCTCCAGCACTTATTATATCACCTAAGGCTCCATTTCTAGCTATCATCTCCATAACTTGTCTTGATCCAGGTGCTATAACTAAACTTACATCATTATGAACTTTTTTACCTTTTAATATTTTTGCTACCTTCATTAAGTCTTCATAAGAAGAATTTGTACAACTTCCTATTGCTACTTGGTCGACTTTTATCTTGCCAATAGTCTCTATTTCTTCAACATTATCTGGACTATGTGGTTTAGCTGCTAAAGGTTTAAGGTTATTTAAATCTATTGTTATCTCTTCATCATAAACTGCATCTTCGTCTGCTTTAAATTCAATCCATTCTTCTTCTCTTCCTTGTGCTTTGAAATATTCTAATGTTTTTTCATCACTTGGGAATATTGAAGTTGTGGCTCCAAGTTCTGCCCCCATATTAGTTATTGTTGCTCTTTGAGGTACAGATAAGGTCTTAACTCCCTCTCCTGCATATTCAAAAACTTTAGATACTCCACCCTTAACTGTTAATCTTCTTAAAACTTCAAGAATAATATCTTTAGCTGATACCATAGCTTTTAGACTTCCAACTAAATTAATTTTACATACCTTTGGAGTGCTTATATAATATGCACCTCCACCCATAGCTAATGCAACATCTAGTCCACCCGCTCCCATAGCAAGCATACCTACTCCTCCTGCAGTTGGAGTATGACTATCTGAACCTATAAGAGTATCCCCAGGAACTGAAAATCTTTCTAAAAATACTTGATGGCAAATTCCATTACCAGGCTTTGAAAAATAAACACCATACTTTGATGCTATAGTTTGAATAAATTTATGGTCATCAGCATTTTCAAATCCTTGTTGTAGCATATTATGATCTATAAATGCTACAGATTTTTTAGTCCTAACCTTGTCTATTCCCATAGCTTCTAATTGTAAATACGCCATAGTTCCTGTAGAATCTTGTGTTAATGTTCTATCTATTTTTATGCCTATTTCTTTTCCTGTTTCAATTGTTCCTTCAACTAAATGACTTTTTAGTATCTTATATACTAAGTTGTCCCCCATTATTTATTGCCCCCTTTTTAATTCACATTTTCTTCTTTCATTCTTAAGTATTCTTTATAGATTTGAACTAATTCCTTATCAAATAAACTTCTTTTTAATCTTACTGAAGTCGATCTTACCATCTCAAGAATTACTTGAGCTGAAATATCATCTAATTCTATGCCATATTCTTTAAACTTATTAACAATTCCAGCTTTACCAGAGTGCTTACCTATAACTATTTGTCTTTCATGACCAATTATTCTTGGATCATAAGCTTCATAGTTCTTTGGATTTTTAATAGCTCCGTCTGCATGAATTCCTGATTCATGTGCAAACATATTAGATCCAACTATAGCTTTCCATGATGGAAGTATTCTTCCAGAAGCTCTTGATACATATTCAGAAACTTCTTTAAACATAGTAGTATTAATATTACCCTCATATCCGTATACATACATTAATGCCATTAGAACCTCTTCTAATGCTGCATTACCAGCTCTCTCACCTAGTCCATTAACTGTAACACCTATATGAGATGCTCCTCCAACAACCCCTGCAACTGTATTTGCTGTTGCCATACCGAAGTCATCATGTGTATGCATTTCTATATCAAAATTAGTCTTTTCATAAAGATATTTTATATTGTCACATATTTTAAAAGGTTCCATTATTCCAACTGTATCACAATATCTAAATCTATCTGCTCCTGCTTGTTTTGCAGCTTCTATAAATTGAACTAAAAATTCTCTATCTGCTCTAGATGCATCTTCTCCATTAACAGAAACATATAGACCATTTTTCTTTGCAAATTCAACAGACTTGACCATATTTTCTAATACCCAGTCTCTAGAAGTTTTTAGCTTGTGTTTAATATGAATATCAGATACTGAAATAGATATAGCTACTGCATCTACTCCACAATCAATAGATTGTTCTATATCTTTAATAACAGCTCTATTCCAAGCCATAATACTTGATTTTAAATTACTATTTACTATTTTTTTAATAGCTTCTTTTTCGTCTCCACCCATTGTAGGTATACCAACTTCAAGTTGATCTACACCTAGGTCACTTAACAATCTAGCTATAGCTACCTTCTCATCATTAGCAAAAACTACACCTGCTGTTTGTTCTCCATCCCTTAGTGTAGTATCTACTATAAATATTTCTTTGCCGTTTTTTATATTTTTGACTGACATAAACTTCCCCCTTTAGAATTTATTTATCTTAATGCCTGCCCCACAGAAAATTCATATTTTTCTAAAAATTATTAATAATTATTTTACCATATATATGCTTTTCTAACAAGGAAAAACACCTTTAATTTTATAAAAAATTGCAAGTTTAAATAAAATTATTTCAGTTTTTCCTAAAATAATAATTTTTTTATCAATTTTTATTATTTTTTTGCAATAAACTTAAAAAATCTTGCATTTATTAGAAATAAAAGGAGTTGCTTTATAACAACTCCAATTTAATATTAATCTTGCATTATGCAAAAGTATCTATATTTATTCATTAAATAACACTATAATTTTTCTTTTTTCCAGAATGAGATATTCTGTCAGCTCTTTCTTCATACTTTCCTGGACCAAATCTCTCATCTAAACTTAAATAACCAGTAACCCTAGAAACTCCTTGAATATCTTCACTTCCACATTTATGACATTTTCTTTCCCCACTATTTAAGTATTCTCCACAGCTTTTACAATATCTTATATGAAAGTTAATTCCTAAATAGCTTATATTTGTATTTTTATATGCATAATTTAATATATCCATTATTACTTCTCCAGAAGGTTTATCATCTACTTCTATATAGCTTATATGACCAGCATTACAAAGTTTATGATAAGGCGCTTCAATATCTATTTTATCCTTTATTGATATTGGATAGGTTCAGGTATATGAAAACTATTTGTATAATAATCCTTATCTGTAACTCCCTTAATTACTCCAAATACCTTCTTATCTTGTTTTATAAATTTCCCAGAAAGTCCTTCTGCTGGAGTAGCATAGCAGCTCCAATTTAGTTTAGTTTCTTCCGTTGTTCTATCTATAAAACTTCTAATATGACTAACTATCTTAATTCCTAATTCTCTTGCTTCTAAATTTTCTCCATGATGATATCCAGTTAAAGCAGCTAGTGTTTCTGCAAGTCCTATAAATCCTATTCCCCAGGTTCCTTGCTTTAGTATTGGCTCTATAGAATCTTCTTGTGATAACCCTTCAGATCCCTTTAATAATCCTTGACCAGCAACAAAAGGTAAATCCTTAACTCTTAGTTTCTTTAAAACACTATATCTATGTAATAGTGATTCCTTTGCTAATTTTAATCTTTTATCTAGTATGTTAAAAAATTCTTCTATATTTCCCTTTGCCTGCAAACCCATTCTCGGTAAATTAATAGTTACAGGTGCAATATTACCTCTGCCTTTACATCCAGGTTCACCATTTATATTTTTCATTAAATAAGTTCTACATCCCATAGTTGCTGGCATATATCCTGCATCGTAATACTCCTTATTAAAATCTGCATCTATATTCATAAATGTAGGATTCATTCTTTTAGCAGCTACTTCACATGCTAGTTGATATAAATAATGATACTTATCTCCTTGCTCTCTATTTACCCCCTCTTTAACTCTAAAAATTATATTTGGGAAAATAGGTTGTTCTCCTTTTCCTAATCCTTTTTCATATTCTTTTAAAAACACTTCGCAAATTAATGCAGCATCATCAGAATTAGGAATTCCTAAATTAATAGAACTAAATGGTACTTGAGAACCAGCTCTTGAATGCATTGTATTTAAATTATAAACTATTCCTTGCATGGCTTGTTGAACTCTTTGTCTAAGTTTTTTCTCTGTTATAACTTCAATTCTCTCATTATCTATTCCTAGTTCTTCAAGCTCACTTTTTATTTCTTTTCTAGTAGGCTCAATAAATATAGATAAGTCATTATCAAAATCTGGATGTGATTGTCCTCCAAACATATCATTTTGAGAAGATTGTAATAATATACAAGAAAGCTCTGCAGCAGTTTCAATTCTTCTAGGCATCTTAATTGTTCCATACCCAGTATTAAATCCACCTTCAAGAATTTCTTTAGTTGGTATATGAAGACAATTAATAGTTAAGTTATAGCTATCTAAATCATGAAAATATACATCTCCATTTTCATGAGCTTTAGCTAATTCTTTAGGCATCATTGATAAGTTATGCCATTTATTTGACTCTGAAGCAATTCTTAATAACTTAGAACTAAAATTATTACCTACATTTGCATTATCTCTGTCTGTTTCTATTCCAATATTCTTAATAGCCTTCATTAAATCCGATTTTATTTCTCTAACATGAGTTCTTTCTTTTCTATAATTTGAATACACAGCTTTAATATTTTCATACCCCATATCAACTAAAGCTTTCTCAACTATATTTTGAATTTCCTCAACAGTAATATTTATATTTTTTTCTTTTTCAATGTAAGTTATAGCCTTTTGTACTATATTTAATACTTCACTTTCCTTTAATTTATCTCCTGTTTCATCCCCAGCCTTTTTTATAGCATTCGCTATTTTAACTGAATCAAAAGGAACCTCCCTACCATCCCTTTTAACTACATATAGCATAACATATACCTCCCTAACACAATATATTGTATGTTCTTAGTGTTAATTATATTACTTAAAGATATACTTTTCAATTAATTAAAACTTCGAATTACTTAGATATATAGAAGTTATATGGTATATTTTTCTATATTAACCTTTTTTATTATTTTTTAGCTTTTGACAATTTTTAATTATTATTTTCTAAACTATATCAATATTGATATAGTTTAGAATTGTATCAATATTGATATAGTTATTGGTTGTGATATAATTATTAGTATAAAGATTATATTGATGTTAGGAGGATTATTATGCAAAAAATAGCATTAATAGTTGATAGTGCATGTGACTTATCTATGGAAACCATAAAAGAAAAAAACATTAAATTACTTCCACTTAGAATTTCTTACTCTTATGGAGAATTTAAAGATAAGGTAGAAATATCTGCAGATGAAATCTATAATAATCTGGAAAAAGAAGTGCCTAAAACATCTCTTCCTAGTACAGAAGATTTAGAAAATATACTTATATCATTAGAAAATGAAGGATATACTCATGTTATTGCAGTAACTATCTCTAGTGGCTTATCTGGAACTTTTAATTCAATAAGATTAGCTTTAGAAGATCATCCTAAATTAACATCTCATATTTTTGATACAAAAATTTTAGCTATGCCAGAAGGTATAGTTGCATTTGAAGTAGCTAACTTAATTAATGATGGTAAAAGCTTTGAAGAAATAGTAGCTGCTCTTCCAAAAATCAGAAATAATATTACTGGTTATTTCACTATTAACACTTTAGAGTACTTAAAAAAAGGTGGAAGAATTGGTAAAGTAGCTGGAACTATAGGTGATATGCTAAACTTAAAGCCTATTGTAACTGTTGATGAAAACGGAATTTATTATACAGTTTGTAAGGCAAGAGGCAGAAAACAATCTATGATTAAACTTACAGATATATTAAAAGATACACTTTCTCAAGGTCCTTGTAATGTTTGGGTTCTTCATGGTGGTGTTTTAGAAGAAGCTAAAAGATTTTTAGAATCAATCAAAAATCTAGATAATATATTAAGTCTTGATATATCTCAAATAAGTCCTGCTTTAGGTGTACATGGTGGTCCTGGTTTACTTGGCTTAGCAATTCAAAAGGTAAACTAGTATGGACGAATATGATCTCCATTTAAGTAGCATAGAAGATATAAAAGAAAAAGAAAAAAGACTACATCAAGAATATAAAGAAAAATTAGCTAAGCTTAAGAAAATTCAAAAGGAAAAAGAATCTGTTGGTCAAGTTTTTGCCAAGGGTTTATTACCTATATATGTTTTTCACATACTTAGTATTAGTCCATCAAATGGAAATGATATTGCAAATAAAATAGGTGAAAGAACTAATGGCCTTTGGATACCCAGTACTGGTGGAATATATCCATTATTAAAAAAACTTGAAAAAGAAGAATATATTATCGGTGAATGGGATAATCCCAAGAAAAAATTCCAAAAAATATATTCCTTAACACCTAAACGTATTAAAGAATATGAGATTAGAAAAAATCTTCTTAAAAATAAAATTGAAGAATCCTTGAAAGTTTTTAAAATTATTTATACAGATTTATATAAATAACAATATTTGAATTAAATATTTATTTTTGAGAAAAATAATACTATTAACT
>JAEZAL010000197.1 GCA_023427705.1 Bacillota bacterium
CTTAAAGGAAAACTACTCTATACCAAATGATATATTAGATTATAGTATTGATGGTATATTAAACACATTAAATGGAAATAAAAATCATGCAAAAAACGTATTTGATATGACATATTCTCTATATAATGCTTTAAAGCCTTTACATCATTTAGGTGATGAATTTTACAATATTATTAAAACTTCAACAATGTTACATGATTGTGGTATAAGTATAAATTATTACGGACATCATAAACACTCATTTTATATAATTTTAAACTCTTATATAAATGGGTTAACTCATAAAGAACTACTTATGAGTGCTGCTATAGCTGCATCTCATAGATTTAATAATTATCAAACACCAATTTCACCTTTTACAGCTATAATAAATCAATTAGATTTAAAAACAGTTAGATCTATTGGTGTTCTTGTAAAAATAGCTGAAGGTTTAGATAGAAGTTTAGTTGGTGCTGTAAAAAAACTTGATGTTAACTTTGATGAAGAAACAGTTACTATAAATGTATATTCTGATATAGATGTTGATTTTAAAATTCGTCAAGCATTAAGAGCTAGCGAAAAATTCAGAGAAATTTACGGAAGAGAACTAATTATTGAATCAAAATAAATATTTAAAAGGATGTGTCTTATATAAAATGACACATCCTTTTTTTAAATAAATATTCCTAAAATTAATCCAGATATTAATGAAAATAAATTGTAAATTAATGAAACTGGATAAACTAAAATGTATTGCCCTAAGAAAACAATAGCTATAAGAATAACTATTTGATAATCATATAGTTTCATTCCATACTTATAGAAATTTTTAGGACTAAGTTCTCTAAATAAATCAAATCCTGCAAGTCCTGGTATAGGCAATAAATTAAATATAAACAGACTTATATTTATTGTAACCACACTACTAAGCATTCTTCCTATTATAACGTAAGCTGAACTTGGCAAAACACCATATGCTAACTCTGCCCAAATTCTAAATATAAATATTGTTATAAAAGCAACTAGTAAATTTGCTAATGGTCCCGCAAGGGTAACTTTTATTTGATCTTTATATCCTCTTTTATATGCACTTGGATTAGTTTCTACAGGCTTTGTCCATCCAAACCCAGTTAATATAATCATTACAAATCCAATTAAATCTATATGAGCTAATGGATTCAAACTTAACCTTCCATGGAATCTAGGTGTTTTATCTCCTAACTTATCTGCAACTTTTGCTCTAGCATAACCTTGCGCTACAAAAGCAATCAGTATTGCAGGTATTGATATTATCTTACTTAATAAATTAAATTGCATTTATATCCTCCTTATAATTTTTTTAAAATTATATCATATATATTGAGTATATTATATACTTACCAAAAAGTGGAATGTACATACATATCATTCCACTTTTAGTTATTTATTTATAAAATTTTATTGATTTACTGTTGAATTGTTTGTCTCTGCTCCCTGTGTTGTAGGAGGTTTTGTTTCTGTTCCTGATGTAGGTGGTGTCGTTGGTGTAGCAGGCGGTGTTACTGGTGTCGTTGGTGTGGTTGGATTAGTAGGTGCTGTTGGTGTTTCTCCTCCAGTTCCTGATTCACCTGTTCCACCAGTTCCTCCAGTATTACCTCCAGTGTTGCCTCCATTATTTGTTCCACCTTGATTATTGTTACCTGTATTATTTCCACCATTATTTTCATTGTTATTTGGCTTTTCTTCATTTCCACCAGAAGGCTTTTCTTCCTTTGGAGGAGTTGGAGTTGTATCTTCTACAGTATCCTTATCATTATAATCCGCTGGATTTATGTTATATATTGCATTATATCTAGCTTCTTCAGCATCATATGCTGCTGCTACATTATACACTGAATTTAAATCAAATTCATCTACGTTTGGAAGCTTATTATTAAATATGAAATCATGCATTATTTGTGCATTTTGTTTAATATCTATTAGTAAGCACCAACCTCTATCCTTATATAAATTATCTCTTGCAATAAGCTCTGCTTGAGGTATTTGTAATTGTTCAAATTCTAATGTAGGTAATTTATATATTGTATAAGCTAAATCTAAGGCTTCTGGTATAGGTATATTAGTTTTAACTTGTTTAGATAAAGCATCAGCAATAGAAATATATCTTAAAGGATTAACCTCTTTCAACTTTGTAGCTAATTGGAATAAAACTTTACTTTGCCTTTCACTTCTTTCGAATCCACCATTTCCAACGTATCTAATTCTTGCATAGGAAAGTGCTTGTTGTCCATTTAGAGTTTGTAATCCAGTTTCAGTTATTGGAGGTGAGTTAACTCCAGTAGATTCACCAATATATTTATTAATTTCATCTATTTCATAATCTTTTATATCTGCTTCGATTCCACCAACTTCATCTATGATTTCTTCAAAGCCCCAAAAGTTTACTATAATATACTTATCTAAATGAAGATTAAAATTTTCTTCTATTGTTTCCATTAATAAAGATGCTCCACCTTCAAAGCCTCTTAACTCTCCATCATCATCTAATTCTGAAGAACCATAAAAGAAAGCAGCATTAATCTTATCTTCCCCATACTCTGGAATATCAACTAATGTATCTCTAATTATAGATGTTAACTTAACTTTCTTATTGTTGTTATCTAAAGTAGCTATAATTATAGAGTCTGCTCTAGCCGCCTCATCCGAAGTTCTTCCATCAGTTCCTATTAGTAAAACATTAGTAATTCCCTCTACTTCTTCATAATCAACTTCTTGTGTAGCATTATTATTGGGTTTAGATTCAATAAATATTCTATTTTTAATATGATTGTAGTACCAAACTCCTACTGCAATCAAAATAGCTAGTACCCCTAAAACTGATAATAATATAATTTTCTTTTTATTTTTTTTCTTCTTTTTATTTCTTAGTCTTTTGACTGATTCATTTTCGCTCATTTATAATCCTCCCTTTACCTTCCTATTATATAACAATACATATACACCCCTCAAGATTATCTTCTCTATTATACATAAATAAAAAGATATTTTCATTACAAAAGAATAACAATATCTTTTTGTATCTTCAATATTATAATAACCATTTTAATATTTTTTTAGATATACTTTGTTTAAATTATTTAATTATTGTCAATAATTTCAGTAAGGAGTGATAAATATGGACAATATGGATAATATGAATAATAATTCCCAAAAAGAAAATTTAAATAAAAAACAGAAATCCGCAATCATAGTTGCATTAGTTACATTATTAGCAATTACTTTTTGTGCAAGCTATTTTATTACAAATTACTTAATTAATAAAAATAATAAACAAAATGTTGAAGCTCAAAATGAAAATGTATTTTCTAGTAATGAATACTTAAATGATAGTATTTTTATAACATTAAAAACAAATGACAATGTAGATATGGTAGATAATCTGCTTAATATAAAGAAAAAATTAAATCTAAAAGAAAAATTAACAGAAGAAGAATTATCTTTAGAACTTTCTAAAGATGGATATAAACTCTCTGAAAAGAATGAAGAAAAGCTTACATATACTCGTGATGAAGCAATAAGAAGTGATGTATTTGAAGCTAATAAATATTATCTAGGAGAAGAAAATGGATATATTTCAATATTCAAAACAGATGAAAGTGGAAATATAATTGAATCTGAAAAAAAAGTCTATAGCGATTCTAAACCAATTGTTAATTTACCTGAAACAGATCAAACTTATATAAAGGATCATAAATTTTCATTTGATTCAAAAGAAGAAGCATTACAAAAGCTTAGCGAAATGATATCTTAATATTTTGCAAATTATAAAATAAAGGATATAAAATTAAAACAGAAACACCCTTAGGTGTTTCTGTTTTTTATTAACTTATTTCAAGTATTCTAATTAACATTCATATCTATAATTTTTCTAACATATTTACTGTAACTTTTACAGATTCTTCAATTTGTTCTTCAGAACTGATGGTAGCCTTATTGTCTCCCTTTTGGTCTCCATAATTACCAAATTGAGCATGATTACCACCTTTAATTTCAAAAATAACACTGTCTTTTGGTAAAGCTGCATTTTTTATTTTTTCCAAATTTGCAACTCCATCTTCACTGCCATATATACTTACAACTTTTAAACTACTATCTATAAGTTCATCTCCGCTAGGATAAGATGCATATAATGCTAATCCTTTTATATCCGAATGGCTACTTGCAAATTTACTAGCCATTACCCCACCTAAGGAATGCCCTCCAATTGCCCAAACATCTATATCACTGTATTTTGGGATAACCTCTTCTGCTTTATTTGGAGATAATATTGCCAAATCTAAAGGCATAGGTACTATAACAACTAAATATCCTTCCTCTGCTATTCCTTTGGCTAACAAAGAATATGACTCTGGACTAACCTTTGCACCTGGATAAAAAATAAAGCCTTTTTCTGCAGTTTTATCTTTAGGTTTAAAGGTTATAAACTCATCCTCCTTAACCTCAATCACATCTTGATTTTTTAACGCTGAAAGAGCCTCATCATTAGGTTTGTAGTTATCTTTAGCCCATACAATAAATCCTAATGAACTTATTATTAAAATGCTAAAGATAATTATAATACTTTTAAAAATTTTACTTTTTTTCATCATTTACTCCTTTAATATTTATAACTAATATATATTTTACCAACTTATATAAGAAAGTATAGTAAAAACTAAAACAAAAAATTAATTATGAAAATTAGTTACTGATTTTCACATTTTTAGACAATATTTATATTAATATAATATATAATTTTTAATTTTTATATAATATTCATAAAAAAAATATTTTTTTAACGGAAAATAAATTTTTTTATTTACATATTCGATTTAAGCTATTAATATATATTTATTGCCCTAAAAATTATTATTCATTTGGAGGTTTGTTTTATGAATATTAGTATTATTGATATGCCTCTATTCTACGGATGTGATAATCCTGGAGTAGAACAAGGCCCAAAAATTTTAAGAGAGAACAACCTTCTAGATATCTTTAATAAAAGCCATGAAGTCTGTGATATGGGCGAAGTTCATGTAAAAAATGTTTCTTCAAATGATAAATACGCAGCAAACGCAAAAATGAAGTATTTAGATGAAGTTGTAAGATCAAATATTGGACTAGCTGA
>JAEZAL010000230.1 GCA_023427705.1 Bacillota bacterium
GTTGAAAATTTAACATTTTGACCTAAATCAAAATTATCTATTGATTTCATTAATCCAATACATCCTACTTGAAATAAGTCATCTACATTTTCTCCTCTATTATTAAATCTTTGAATTACACTTAAAACTAATCTTAAATTTCCTTTTATAAATATTTCTCTAGCACTTCTATCCCCATCTCTCATTCTTAATAATAACTCTCTTTTTTCTTTTTCCTTTAAGATAGGTAGTTTCGAGGTGTTAACTCCACAGATTTCTACCTTATTAATAATCAAATTATCATCCCCTTCGGAAGTAATATCATACTGCATTAAAAAGTATCCCCGAGAGTTATATGTTTTATACTAAAGACAACCTAAATCATCTTGTTGATTTCTTTTTTCAATCTATTAATAATTTTCTTTTCTAGCCTTGAAATATATGATTGTGATATACCAAGCATATCGGCTACTTCCTTTTGAGTTTTTTCTCTTGTTCCATTTAAGCCAAATCTTAACCTTACAATTTCCTTTTCTCTATCATTTAAATGTTTAAGAGCTAAAAATAATAACTCTTTATCAATTTCATCTTCTATCAAGTTATACACTATATCATTTTCTGTTCCTAAAATATCTGATAACAAAAGTTCATTACCATCCCAATCTATATTTAAAGGCTCATAAAATGATATTTCTGCTTTTACCTTACTATTTCTTCTTAAATACATAAGTATTTCATTTTCTATACATCTTGATGCATAAGTTGCAAGTTTTATTTTTTTTTCTGGATTAAATGTATTTACAGCCTTAATTAACCCTATTGTTCCCACAGAAATTAAATCTTCTACTCCAAAACCAGTATTCTCAAATTTTCTAGCAATATACACAACTAATCTTAAGTTTCTTTCAATAAGAATATCTCTTATTGATTCATCTCCCTGAATCAATTTATTAACTAATTCTTCTTCTTCATCTTTTTTAAGTGGAGGTGGTAAGGCTTCACTCCCACCAACATAATGAAGTTCACCTTTTAAAAAATTTAATTTCTCTAGAATTTTATTTAATAATATTTTTATTTTCATCATAACCATACTACTCCCCTTGATAATAATGCATTAAATTCATTATCTTTACTTAATTTATTTTTACATTCACAAACTATTACTTCTACATCCTTCCATTCCCTATCTTTCCCTCTAATTCTTACCCCTTTAGATTTAAAGCCCTTTAAGTTTCCATCATCACTAATGGTACTGTAAGGTATAGAGAATTTTTCATCATTATTTATATTAAGGCCTTTAAGAAAATCACTTTCAATTATTATGCAAGGTAAATTTGTAACTGGTTCTCTTAATCCATTACCTGTATCTAATAGTCCTTTAATAATAATAGACATTTTATCTATTGATATTTCTATATCAAAAATACAATTACTAACTAAAGCCCTATCTTTCAAATAATCAGTCACCCTAACTATAACTATATAAAGCAACATAATTGATAATAATAAATATTTTATTGAGTAGTTGTTTATTGAAAAACTACCTAAAAAACTTTGGTAATTCTCAATCATTGAAAAAGCAAAAGCAAGTCCACATAAAGTAAAAGATAACATAACAAAAGTAGCTCCTGATTTAATAGTTTTTAATATATTAATATTTTTCGTACTAATAATAATCATTAATAGAACTACAATAAACTTAAAGGGTAAAGATACTAATATATCAATATTTGTGAATAAAACTAGTGTATATAGTGATCCAAATATAGCTGCTAAGTAAATTGTCTTATAATATTTATATCTTAAAATTTTTAATGAAATTAATAATAGAAACAAATTAATCATAAAATTCTCTAATAAAAGTATATCTATATATATAACCATTATCTTTTCCCCCTTTGTATTTAAATTATAAACTGTTTCATTTCAAAATTTTGTCATAATAACTCACGGTTATTTTTATTTTCATCTATCATTTATTACATTTAATTACAGTTACTAAAGTTTTATAATAAAAAATTACAAAGTTGAACTATATTTATTAATATGTTATTGAATAAAAAAAAGACCAAAAAAATTAATTCTTGGTCTTTAAAATTTACAACATACTATTTTCTTGTTCTTAAGAAACTTGGTATATTCACACTATCAGTTTCAATATCTAACAGTGGATCTACTTTTTTTGTATTTTCTGTTGTTTGAACTTCTATATTAGGTTTTTCTTCTTTAACTATTTTCTTTTCAAAAATAGGCTCATGATTTACTAATTTATTATTATCTTCTTCAAATCCTGTAGCTATAACAGTTATTCTAATTTCATCTGTTAAAGTTTCATCAATAACAGCACCAAATATAATATTAGCATCTGGATCTGCAGATTCTCTAACTATATCAGCAGCTTCATATACTTCAATAGCTCCTAAATCAACTCCACCTGTAAAGTTAATAATAACTCCAGTTGCACCATCTATTGATGTCTCTAAAAGTGGTGATGATATTGCTTGTTTAACTGCATCTTGAGCTTTATTATCTCCTGTTCCATGACCAACTCCCATGTGAGCTAATCCTTTATTTAACATAACAGTTTCTATGTCAGCAAAGTCTGCATTAACAACCCCTGGAATTGTTATAAGGTCAGATATAGCTTGTACCCCTTGTCTTAATATCTCATCTGCTAACTTAAATGAGTCTAGAAGAGTTGTTTTCTTATCTGCCATAGATAATAATCTTTCATTTGGTATAATAACTAATGTATCAACTGCTTTCATTAGGTTTTCTATACCCATTTCAGCATGTCTCATTCTTCTCTTTCCTTCAAAAGGGAATGGTTTAGTTACAACACCAACAGTTAATATATTCATAGCTTTCGCTATTTCAGCAACTATAGGTGCAGCACCAGTACCTGTTCCGCCTCCCATACCAGCAGTTATAAATACCATGTTAGCTCCCTTGATAGCTTCAGCTATTTCTTCTCTACTTTCTTCAGCTGCCTTTTTACCAATTTCAGGGTTAGCTCCTGCACCAAGCCCCTTTGTTAATTTTTCTCCAATTTGTATTTTCACATTAGCATGTGACAACATTAAAGCTTGTTTATCTGTATTGACAGCAATAAATTCAACATTTTTTAGCCCTTCCGCAATCATTCTATTTACGGCATTACCGCCACCGCCTCCACAGCCAATTACTTTAATATTGGTTAATTCTTGCATATCTACTTCGAAATCTAACAAAATAATTCCTCCTTTAGAAAATAACTACTAGTAATTTTTCTACTTTGTCTCTTTTCATACTAAAAACAATTAAAATAATTTCAAATTCACTAACTATATAACTACTTATATATTAATTTTACATCATTTTATACCTTTTTAACAATACCTTATTAAATAAATATTAAAATTTTTGTTATTATAAGTAAACATTTGTATATTTTTGAATTTTTGTAATATAGATAAAAATTAAAATATAACAGTTTTAAATTTATGTAAAATTGTGTAACATATAATTACTTTTATAAAATTCCCAAATTTTTTTCACTTATATTTAATACAATTCAATTATAATTTTATCATCAAGTCCCAAATAACTCAACCTTTTAATAAAATTATAATATTTTCTTAATGAAAATTACTAATTCTAAACCATTTCTTAATGATATATTCAACAAATTGTTGAAATCTCCTTCACGCTTTATAATTTTATTAAAAAAACAGAGTTACCTCTGTTTTTATAGCATCATTATTCTTTTTATAGTTTCATTATCTACGGAATATGTTAATGCTGTTTCTTCAGTAATAATAGCTTTTTTATATAAGTCAGATAAAGCCATATCCATAGTTTTCATTCCATATTTTCCACCTGTTTGAATTGCTGATTCAATTTGATGAGTTTTACCTTCCCTAATTAAATTCTGAATTCCAGGAGTAGTAGTCATTATTTCTAGCGCTGCCACTCTTCCATCATTATTCATTAATGGAACTAATTGTTGTGAAATAACTCCTTGCAATACAGCTGCTAATTGAACTCTTATCTGTTGCTGTTGATGTGGTGGAAAAACATCTATAATTCTATCAATTGTTTTAGCAGCACCAATTGTGTGTAATGTAGAAAACACTAAATGACCAGTTTCAGCTGCAGTTATTGCAATTGAAATTGTTTCTAAATCTCTCATTTCACCTACAAGTATCACATCTGGATCTTCTCTTAAAATAGCTTTTAAAGCATTTTTATAGCTTTTGCTATCCTTCCCTATTTCCCTTTGATTAATTATACATTTATTATGCTTATGGAGATACTCTATTGGATCTTCTAAAGTTATAATATGAGCTTCTCTATTATTATTTATTTCATTAATCATAGCAGCTAATGTGGTACTTTTCCCACTTCCAGTAGGGCCAGTGACTAATACTAAACCTCTTTGCTTTTCAATTATGTTCTTTATTACCTTAGGATGTTTTAATTCATCTAATGTCGGAATTTTTAAGGCTATTACCCTTATTGCTATAGCATCACTATTTCTTTGTTTAAATACATTCACTCTAAATCTTCCAATACCTGAAACTGAATATGATGTATCCAATTCCCCAAAATCATCATACTCTTTAAATTTTTCTTCTAATATTTGTTCAGCAAAACCTCTTAAGGCTATTGGTGTTAATTTTTCTTCACCAATTTTTAACAATTTCCCATTAACTCTAATTGTTGGTGGTAATCCAACAGTTAAATGCAAATCCGAAGCTCCTCTGTTTATTGTTTCCTTTAATAGTTCATTTAGCTCATAAATCACTGTTTACCCCTCCGTGTTGCTATATTCTCATCTCTTAGTTAATATTCGATAAATATATTAATATTCCTTCTTTTACATACACATTATTTGTAAATTTATTTTTTATTTATATGATAATTCTTTTTTTAGCTTTTTAAGAGCTTTTTTCTCTATTCTAGATACATATGATCTTGATATGCCTAATAAAGCTGCAATTTCTCTTTGGGTTCTACACCTGCCATCTATTAATCCATATCTCATTTTTAATATTGCACCTTCTCTTTCTGTAAGTGATATACCTATTTTATTATATAATTGTTTAATTTGAAGATTACTCTCTACCTTTTCAAGTACTGAATCTTTTTCACTACTTAACACATCAATTAAACAAATTTCATTTCCTTCTTTATCTACTCCAATAGGATCTTGTAAAAATACTTCATTCTTTTGTTTCTTATTATTTCTAAAAAGCATCAATATTTCATTTTCTATACATCTAGAAGCATAAGTAGCAAGCCTAGTACCTTTAGCCGCATCAAATGAATCTATAGCCTTTATAAGTCCAACAGTGCCTATAGATATCAATTCATCAATATCCTTATTAGGAAAATTATATTTCTTAACGATATGAGCTACTAACCTTAAATTTCTTTCAATTAATATACTCTTTGCTTCTTTATCCCCGTTTTTTAATAAACTTAAGTAATGTTCTTCTTCTTCTTCATCAAGCGGTTTAGGAAAGGTATTATTGCCTGTAATATAACCAGTTAAAAAAATTGAATTACATAGCAGCTCTATTATATTAGATAAAAAAAACACAGAACTTCCTCCTAGTAGTGCTTATTATATAATATGATAAATTTTAAAAATATTGCTTTAGTTTTCAAATTTATTATTATAAAAGCATTTCACTATAATAAGTGTAATTCTGTGTACATTTGATATTTATTTTTAAATAAGTTTTTTATAATATAATTTAATTATTTAGCTAATTCCATAACTATATCTCTAAATATTGGTGCTCCTGTATTTCCTCCCCCTAACTCCCTACCATCTGGATGCTTATCACCAATGTTAGGTGCAATAACAACTATAGTATATTTTTTATCATTTAATTCGAAATATCCTGCAAACCATCCGTGATTAATTCCTCCATGTCCTGTTGAAGTACCTGTTTTCCCACCAATATTTACTCCTTCAACTTTTGCTTCAAATCCTGATCCTTCCCAAATAACTTTACTCATAGTTTCTTGAGTTAGCTTAGCTGCAGTTTCACTGAAAATTCTTTTTCCACTCTCACTAAAGTCTTTTACTATATCATCATTTTCATTTACTATAGCTTCTACTATAGTAGGTTTTATATAAACTCCATTATTTACAACTGTATTATATAGTCCAGCCATTTGAACTGGGGTAACTGTAATCGTCTGTCCTATTGATATATTATTCATTCCATTTTCTAATGTGGGTTTTACTCCTTGTGCTTCGTCCCTATTTTCTCCTTTAAGGTTAAGAACAGGTTTAAATAAACCCATATTACTTAAATAGTCTATCATATCACTATATCCTATTTCTCCACCAACTTTAGCAAACACATCATTACAAGATACCTTTAAAGCATCTTCAACTGAAAGTAATCCATGTGCATAAGATTTTCCATCCTTTGTACATATTTCACCAGTACATAGATACTTATCAGTGGGAGTTATAAGACCTTTATCTAGTGCTATAGTTTCTGTAATAACTTTAAAAATAGATCCTGGCTCATAACCTAATTGTCCAATACCTAAGTTCACATTAGCTTGACTTTCATCTTTTTGAACCATAACTCTGATTTTACCTGTTTCTACTTCTGACACTACAACTCCTATATTTTTTAAAAATGAATAATCTTCTTTATTTAAAATTTCCCTAATCTTATCTTCCCATATTGAGTTTATGGTTAATTTTATATTATTAATATTTTGTAGACTTACTTCTCCATTTCCATAAACTGATTTTTCATCTAAGTAAAACTTAGCAGCTGGGAAAGGATTATCTTTTATAAATGTACTTATTGTATATTCTAAGGAATCTTCTACAACATTGTCTTCATTAATATTAGATAAAAAATTATTGGTTTTCCATGCCTCATTTCTATTTACTTCATCATAAATATAAGTATATATACCTTTTACATTATTTAATCTATTTATCTTATTATAAGTTTCTTCGCTTATAGTGTAATATATCTTACCATCATCTTTCATAATATCAGAATAATTAAAATTTGGGTCTTCACTTTTCATTATAAAATTCAACGCCATTAAATCTTCTAAAGTTTCTTCGTAATTATTAAGCATAAATGGCTTTGTATCTAAAACCAAAATATATTTTTTATTATAATTCATTAAATCTTTTCCATTTGTATCAAATATTCTATAATTCATTTGGGATAAGTTTTCGCTTTGATAATTCTCTATTTCTCCTCCAACTATAAGAGATGGATGAATTTGTAGAAAATATAATCTAATAATCAACGCAATAACAATTACAAAATATATACTATTTATTATCCACACTCTATTTAATGCTATATTATTTTTTATTTTCATAAAAAAAACACCTCCCTAGGCTAAATTCTAGCCTGAAAAGGTGTCTTTTATACAATTATTTCTATTTTAAAATATCTTTAATTTTGGATACCAGAATATCTATTGCTACTTTATTTTGTCCACCTTCAGGAACTATAATATCTGCATATCTTTTTGTTGGTTCAGTAAACTGTAAATGCATTGGTCTTACTACTTCTAAGTATTGATTAACTACAGAATCAACAGTTCTTCCTCTTTCATTTATATCTCTAACTAATCTTCTTAGTATTCTTATATCAGCATCAGTGTCTACATAAACCTTAATATCTAATAAATCTCTAAGTCTTTCGTCCTCTAAAACTAAAATACCTTCAACTATTATTATACTTCTTGGTTCATCCTTTACTGTTTCCTTTGCTCTATTATGGCATGAAAAATCATATATTGGTTTCTCAATTGGAAGTCCATTAATTAAGTCATTTAAATGTTTAATTAATAAATCATTATCAAAAGCCTTTGGATGATCATAATTTGTTTTAATTCTTTCTTCCATAGATAAATGGCTTTGATCTTTATAGTACATATCTTGTTGTATCATAGCAATACACTCATTTGAAAAACTTGAATATATCGCATCAGCAATACTACTCTTACCAGACCCAGTACCACCAGTAATTCCAATTAGTATTGGCTTATTCATTATAGTTCCTCCTTCTTATGTCTAAAGCTCTAAAACTTTCTTACCTTTAATTAACATATCTTTTTCTCTTAATGGAGTATCTACTTTAACTTTAAATATCATATGTGCCCTATTAGCTACATTTGTATTTGTCTTTTTCTCCACATCAAACATTTCATTAAGCTTAACATTAAAGTATGGTGTATGTGCTCTTAATACTTCTACCTCATCACCTTCAAAAACTCTATTTTTTTGTAGGATAGTTGCTTCTTTTGTTTCTTCATCATAGCTTTGAACTATACCAACAATATCATAATCTCTTATATATGATGAAACATCGTAAGTTTGTTCTCCCATTTTTCCAAAGAAGAATCCTGTATGATATTGTCTATGGCTTATTTTTTGTACAGTATCTAACCATTCTTGTTTAAATTCATATCCTTCTGGATTATCACAGTATGCGTCAATTGCTTCTCTATAAGCTTTTACAGTTGAAGCTACATAAAATTCATTTTTCATTCTTCCTTCAATTTTTAATGAATGAACTCCACTTTTAACTATTTCTGGTATATGTTCAATCATACATAAATCTTTTGAATTCATTATATATGTTCCATTATCATCTTCTATTACAGGATAATATTCACCAGGTCTTGTTTCTTCAACTATGTAGTATTTATATCTACATGCATTAGAGCAAATTCCTTTATTTGCATCTCTACCTAACATATAATTAGATATTAAACATCTTCCAGAATAAGCTACACACATTGAACCATGTATAAACACTTCAAGTTCACAACCTTCTGGAGTATTTTCATTTATTTCAGTAATTTCTTTTAATGTAAGTTCTCTCGCTAATACGATTCTCTTAACACCTTGGTCATACCAAAACTTAGTTGCCATCCAGTTTGTAATATTTGCTTGTGTACTTAAATGTATCTCTAAGTTTGGTGCTGCTTGTTTTGCTGCTGCAACTATTGAAGGGTCTGCAACTATAATTGCATCTACTCCTAAATCATATAATCCTTTAATATATTCTTCTACACCTTTTAAGTCATGGTTTCTTGGGAATACATTCATAGTTACATATAATTTTTTCCCTCTATCGTGACAGTATTTTATACCTTCAGCCATTTCTTCATTAGTAAAATTGTCAGAAAAAGCTCTTAAATTTAATCTGCCTCCACCTATATATACAGCATCTGCTCCAAAATCTATTGCTATTTTTAATCTATCTAGACTTCCTGCTGGTGCTAAAATCTCTGGTTTTTTCATGTATTTACCTCCTTTTAGTCACTGCAATTCCATCCCCCATTGGTATTACAGA
>JAEZAL010000253.1 GCA_023427705.1 Bacillota bacterium
CAAAAGAGGTATAGACATAAAGGAGTATATGCTAGATGAAATTGAAGGAACATCAGAAAATGCTAAAAGCATATATGTACGAGGAATGAATAAGATAAATGCCGGAAATAAGAATAATAAAAAAGAATTGATAGATGAAGGAATTAACCTTTTAAAAGAAAGTATGTATAGAGGCTTATATGAAAGTGTAAATGACTTAATAAACATTTATAAAGAAGATAAAAGTAAAGAGGGTGCAATTGAGCTATATAAATATAAAGAAATTAAGAACTACTATAATATAAAGGATTAATTATTCATACATATGAAGAAAAGTGAGATACTTATTATTTTATGATACTAAAAATAACAAAGATTATAAAAATGTATAAGATTAAATTGTATATTGGTTAAAAAATATAATATTATAAAATTTTATTTCAAAATTTGAAAAATATATTGAAATAAAAGTAAGGACAAGTATAATATAATTATAATGTGTAAACGGTATAAATATTTTGGTTTGGAGGGAGTAAATATGACAGAAGATATGGAAGTAATAATTTTTGAAATAATAAGTCAAGGTGGAACTGCAAAAGGGTTAGCATATGAGGCGCTTCAAGCAGCTGAAAATGAAGATTTTCAAAAAGCTGAAGAATTATTAAAGGAAGCAGATGAATGCTTAAAGGAAGCACATAAAATACAAACAGGGATTATACAAGCAGAAGCAAGAGGAGAAAAGACAGAAGTATCAGTTCTATTTGTACATGCTCAAGATCATTTAATGACAGCAATTGAAGCGAAGACACTAATTGAGCATATAATTAAACTTCATAAGAAGTTAGCAGAAAAGTAACAAGAGTTTATAAAAGGAGGTATTAAAGTTTATGAAAAAGGTTTCTCAAGTAAGTGAGTTGCGAGCAAAAAGAACAGACTATGATATACCAACCTTTGGATTTAAAAGTGCTTTATTAATTTTATTTGGAGGAATAGCTGGAACTATTATTTTTCCTATATTTTTAAGTTTATTTGGAGCAAGTCAAAATTTTGGAATATTAATTGGAAATACTGTTATAACTAGCTTTGCGATAGCATATTCAAGATTTTTTATTGAAAGTAAAAAAGGCTTTTGTAGGAATTTTTGGATAAGTTATTTATTATTTGCTATAGCACTTGGAATTATATCTTATTTTTGGAGATATGTAGGATTATATATATAATTTTAAAATTTATATAAAAATATTTTAAATGGAGGGATTTATTATGAAGGTATTATTTGTTTGTTCTCAAGGAATGTCTAGCGCTATTGCTGTAAACGCTTTAATGAAGGAAGCGGCAAAGCAGGGAGTTACTATGGAAGTTAAGGCTGTAAGTACACAAGAATTCGAAGAAGAAGTTAAGGAAGGCTACGATGTAGCCATGGTAGCACCACAAGTTAGACATCGTTTTGATTATTTAAAGGAATATGCAGACGCTGCTAATGTTCCATGTGAATTGATTCAGCCACAAGCATATAGTCCATTAGGTGGACCAAAGCTATTTAAACAAGTTAAAGAACTTGCAGAAGGCAAATAAGCTTATGTAAGGTTTTTATAAATTATTTATTTTATTTTAATATTATTTTTTAAGGGGGAAGAATTTATGAACAATTTTGCTGATTTCTTAGATAAGAAATTATCAACGCCTATGGCGAAACTAGCAGAGCAACGCCATTTACGTGCTGTGCGTGACGGTATTATTTCTACTTTACCATTAATTATTGTTGGTTCCCTATTTATAATAATAGGTATACCACCACTCCCGGAAAATTGGGAAATAACTCAGTTCTTAAAGGCAAATAATGGAGTTATAATGCTACCTTATCGTATGACTATGTTTATTATGACATTATATGCAACATGGGGAATAGGATATAGTTTAGCTAGATCTTATAAGTTAGATGGAGTTACAGGTGGAGTTTTATCTGCTATGGCATTCTTACTAACTATAGTTCCTGTAAGTGTTCCAGATGTTGGCTGGATGATGCCTATGGCAAACCTTGGCGGTGGTGGAATGTTTGTTGGTATTTTAATGTCTATATTTGCTGTTGAAGTATTTAGATTTACTACAGTTAAGAATTTTAGACTTAGAATGCCTGAACAAGTACCAGCTTCTGTTGCAAGATCTTTTGAAGCACTTACACCTACAGCAATTATTGTACTTATAATTGGAAGTATAACTTATTATGCTAAATTTGATTGGCATTCATTTTTCGCTAAAATAGTTTCTCCTTTATTAAGTGCAACAGACACATTACCAAGTGTTTGGATATTAATAATTTTAATAACATTCTTCTGGTCATTTGGTATTCACGGAGTATCAGTTGTTGGATCAGTTGCAAGACCATTATGGTTACAATTATTAGATAAAAACACAGTAGCAGCTGCTGCTGGAGAACCTTTAACTGCTATAGCAGCAGAACCATTCTTCCAATGGTTTATCTGGATTGGAGGTTCAGGTTGTACTATAGGTTTAGTTATAGCATTAACTTTCTTTGCTAAATCTACTTATGGTAAACAATTAGGAAGAACTGCTTTAATACCAGGTATATTTAATATTAATGAGCCAATTATATTTGGTGCTCCAATAGTATTAAATCCTACATTAATTATTCCATTTATAATTACTCCTTTAGTAACAGCAACTTTAGCTTGGATTGCTACTAGTTTAGGGTTAGTTTCCAGAGTTGTATTAACAGCACCATGGACATTACCAGGACCAGTAGGTGCATTTATGGCTACTGGTGGTGACTGGAGAGCAGCAGTATTAAATGTAATTTGTATTTTAATATCAATAGTAATTTACTATCCATTTATGAAGATATATGATAAGAAATTATTAGCAGAAGAAAAAGGTGAAGCTTTAGAAGCAAGCTTAGCTGGAAATAAAAATTAATAATATAAATGATTAATATAAGTGGTGAAGCAATTCACCACTTTATTTTAAAATATGAGGTGAAACTTATGGGCAAATTAGGGATATCAATATATCCGGAAAAAACAACTGAAGAATTAATTTATAATTATATAGATAAGGCAAGTGAATATGGGTTTAGTAGAATTTTTTCTTGCTTACTTTCTGTAGATGATACAAAAGAAAATATAAAGAATAAATTTAGGAAGATAAATGATTATGCTAAAGAAAAAGGTTTTGAAATTATAGTAGATGTAAGCCCTAGAGTGTTTGATGAATTAGGAATAAGTTATAAGGACTTAAGCTTTTTTAAGGAAATAGGAGCAGATGGACTAAGATTAGATATGGGATTTACAGGTTCAGAAGAGTCTTTAATGACTTATAATGATGAAAATCTTAAAATTGAAATTAATATGAGTAATAATACTAATTATATAGATACAATAATAGATTATATTCCAAATAAAGACAATCTTATAGCTTGTCATAATTTTTATCCACATAGATATAGTGGATTAAATTTCGAGCACTTTATGAAGTGTACTGAAAGATTTAATAAGTATGGATTAAGAACAGCAGCTTTTATTACTAGCCAAAATAAAGATACATTTGGTCCATGGCCAGTAACAGATGGATTACCTACTTTAGAACTTCATAGGAATTTACCTATACAAGTACAAGCTAAACATTTTATAGCTCTAGGTAATATAAATGATATTATAATTTCTAACTGTTATCCAAGTGAAGAAGAAATGAAGAAACTAGCCTCTATGAGAAAGGATATGGTAACCTTTGATTTAGAACTAGTTGATGGAGTTCCAGAAATAGAACAAAAGATATTATTTGAAGAAAAGCATTTTAATAGAGGTGATTTCTCAGATAATTTAATTAGATCTACTCAAAGTAGGGTGAAATATAAAAGTCATAATTTTAAATTATTTAATACTCCTGAAATAATAAAAAGAGGGGATGTAGTTATAGAAAGTAGTGAATATGGTCACTATGCTGGTGAACTTCAAATAGCTTTAAGTGATATGAAAAATAGTGGTAAATCAAATGTTGTAGCACATATTAAAGAAGAGGAATTATTTATTTTAGACTATATTAGACCATGGCAAAAGTTCAATTTCAACTTAATTAAGTAAGGAGGAACTTATGTATTTTTTAGGTGTTGATGGTGGAGGAACTAAAACTTGTTTTACTTT
>JAEZAL010000366.1 GCA_023427705.1 Bacillota bacterium
TATTGTATATAGGATAACTTTCTGAATGTTTTAATATTACTTCACCATCTTTATTTAAAGCTATACCCTTAATAGATCCTGTTCCTAAATCTAAACCTATAACATATTCCATAAAAATATCCTCCCATTATTTATAATGTAGGTGCTGTAGCACAATGTAAAATGTAAAATGTAAAATTAAAGAAGAAACTCCCCTAGGAGTTTCTAAAATAGATATATTTTCAGTAATTCGTTTCGAATTACATCAATAATTCTACATTTTACATTATTCATTTTTAATATGGGAGCTGTTACGACAGCTCCCATATTTTAGTATATTAAGTCATTTAATTTTGATTTTACAAATTCAATATGTGATGATTTATTTTTAACTTCTTTTACTGATAATGCATGATTAGTTAAAACTTCTAAATCTAATTCATTATTTAATAATTGTTTACCTAATTCACTATCATAAGATGAATATCTATCTTTTTTAACATTATCTAAGAAGCCAGTTTCAATTATTCTAGCTGCTGCTTTTAATCCTCTTGCATAAGTGTCCATACCAGCAATATGAGCTATTACTAGATCTTCTTGTTCGAAAGAAGTTCTTCTAACTTTAGAATCGAAGTTTATTCCACCATCATGTAGTCCACCATTCTTTAATACTTCTAACATTGCTAAAGTAGTATTATAAACATTAGTTGGGAATTCATCTGTATCCCATCCTAATAACTCATCTCCTTGGTTAGCATCAATTGAACCTAAAGCATTGTAATTTCTAGCTACATTTAATTCATGTTCAAAAGTATGTCCAGCAAGAGTTGCATGGTTTGCTTCAATGTTTAATTTAAAGTGTCCTAATAAGTCATATTTTTGAAGGAATGCTAAAGCTGTAGCTGAATCAAAATCATATTGATGAGTCATTGGCTCTTTTGGTTTTGGTTCAATTAAGAAAGTTAATCTATGATTAATCTTTTCACAATAAGCTATTGCCATTTTATATAATCTTGCGATATTTTCTTCTTCAAATTGAATATCTGTGTTTAGTAAAGTTTCATAACCTTCTCTTCCACCCCAGAATACAAAGTTTTTACCGCCTAATTTTTTACTTATATCAATTCCCTTTTTAACTTGAGCTGCTGACATTGCATAAACATCTATGTTAGGACTTGAAGCAGCACCATTAACATATACAGGATTAGCATGTCTATCTGCTGTATTCCATAAAAGCTTAATACCAGTCTTGTCCATCTTTTCTTTCATGTAATCTGTTATAACATCTAAGTTATGGAAGAATTCTTCTAAACTATTTCCGAATGGAGCAACATCCATATCGTGGAAGCAGAAATATTCAACTCCTAATTTTTCTAACAACTCAAAGTTTGCATCAACTTTGTTTTTTGCTGTTTGCATCGGATCCTCTGTTATCCAATTTCTTTGATTAGTTCCTTTTCCAAATGGATCTGAACCATCACTACAAAAAGTATGCCAATAAGCAACTGCAAATTTTAAATGCTCTTTCATTGGTTTTCCTAAAACTATTTCTTCTGGATTGTAATGACGAAATGCAAACATATTGTCTGTATTTGGTCCTTCATATTTTATTTTTTCAATGTTATTAAAAAATCCCATATCTTCACCTCATTTAATTAGTTAGTTTTCCTATCTAACTTAATAATACACCTTGAAAATATAGATGTCAATGTTTACATTAACTATTTTTTCTATTTTTTATATGAATATTGCTTTTGAACTTTTTAAATTGCTATGCTATATTATTTATAAACACTCAATAAGGATGGTACACTATGGAAAATAAGTTTAACATTAGGAAGTCTAATATAGTTGAAATATTAAATCTACTTTTTAATAAGCCAAACATATCTAGAATAGAAATTTCAAAACTTATAAATCTTAATAAAGCTAGTGTTTCTGAAATTATTAGCTTATTAATAGAAAAAGAAATTGTCTCTGAAATAGGAATTGGAAATGGTAGTTCTAGTGGTGGAAGAAAACCTATTCTTCTTAAATTAAATGAAAAAGCAGGTTTAAGCCTTGGAATCGACTTAGGAACTAATTATGTTGGATTTTTGCTTACTGACTTAAATAAGAATATTATAGCTTATGAGCATTATGAAACAGATGTAAATAAGGATAATGTAGTTGATATAGTAATTAATATAATTAAATCATTAGAAAACTACATAGGTGATTATATATATGGCTTAATTGGTGTTAGCCTTGCTATTCATGGTAGAGTTTATAATGACTCTATTAAATTTACTCCTTATTACGACTTAGATAAGATAGACTTAAAAGAAGAATTATCTGAAATTATGCCAAATATCTCATTTCATTTAGAAAATGAGTCTAATTTAGCTGCTGTTGGAGAGTTTGAAAACTCTGAAGTACCTTTAAAAAATTCTATAGTAATAAACGTTCATTCAGGAATAGGAGCTGGAATTATTATTAATGAAAAATTATATACAGGTTTTGAAGGGCGTGCAGGTGAAATAGGTCATATGGTACTTATTCCTAATGGTAAAAAATGCCCGTGTGGAAATAATGGATGTTTTGAACAATACTGTTCTATTCCTGCCTTGTTAACAGAATTTAATAATAAATCTAAATTAAAAGTTAAAACAGTAGAAGAACTTTGTAAGTTATATAATTCAAATAACAAAGATGCTATTGATATAATTTCAAATAATATAGAACTAATGGCAGTAGGAATAACTAATATGTTTAACTTATTTGCTTCTGATAATATATTTATACATAGTGAATTAATAGATTATATACCTGAATACTTAAATTTAATAGATGATAAGATAAAATCAATTTTTTCAAAGGATGTTACTCTTTTACCTAATAGCTTAGATGGAAAATCTAATTTATTGGGTGGGATAACTCGTTGTATTTACGACTTTTTAAATAAATTCCCAGATATAATATAGGGTCTCACAATGTAAAATGAATAATGTAAAGTGTAAAATTAAAGAAGAAACTCCTTGAGGAGTTTCTATAAAATATATATTTAGCAATTATTTAAAATTATATAAAGAATTCTACATTTCTATTTTGGAGTTGTTATGTCTACTCCTTTGTTTTTTATTCATTACTTAATTTACTAAATAATATACTATTTATTTTCCATTTATTGTATAATTAATGTAAGTTTAAGATATTTCTTTTAATAAGAAAGGATTGATTGGTATGTTATTAGAGCAAGGAACTACTACTTTAATTACTCTTGGCTTTTTTATAACATTATCTATAGTTTTTATATGTCTTATATTATTGTTTACTAAACATAAAAATAAAGGCTTATTATGGTTTATTCCTCAATTAGCTATGCTAATTTTATGTTATTATTTCTTTATATCACTTATAAAT
>JAEZAL010000275.1 GCA_023427705.1 Bacillota bacterium
CTTTTATAGATTTTGTATCAAGAGTTTTAAATTCATTAGCTGATCCATGGAATGCAGGTATAATACTTCAAGTTTTAGTTATCGGTGGTGTTATACACTTAGTTGCCAAAATGGGTGGAGCTAAAGCAGTAGCTGAAGCTTTAGCAAAAAAGGCTAAAACAGCAAAAAGTACACAATTAGTTACACTTCTATTAGGATTAGCAGTTTTCTTTGATGATTATGCAAATTCATTAATAGTTGGTCCTATTATGAAGCCAGTAGCAGATAAGATGAAGATATCTAGAGAAAGACTTGCTTTTATTATTGATGCAACAGCAGCGCCTATAGCAGGCCTTGCAATTGTATCAACATGGATAGGGTTAGAAGTTGGATTAATTAATGATGCATTTATAAATGGTGTAGGACAGCAAGTAGATGCTTTTGGTGTTTTCTTACAAACTATTCCGTATAGATTTTATAATATATTAATTTTATTCTTCGTATTTATTACATCATTCTTATTAAAGGATTTTGGTCCAATGTATAAGGCTGAAATAGAAGCTAGAAAAAGAGGATTAAATGATTCTCAAGATAATATTTCAGAATCAAATGTAGATCATGCAGAACTTGAGCCTAAAGAAGGAATTAAGTTAAGTATATGGAATGCTATTATTCCAATAGGTGTATTAGTAGTAACTGCATTAATTTGTTTCTACTATAGTGGATACACAGCTATAATGGGTGGTGAAGATGTAGCATTACAACAAATAATGACTAATTCTCCAATGTCATTTAAAGCAATACAAGAAGCTTTTAGTGCATCAGATGCATCAGTAGCATTATTCCAATCAGCTTTATTATCAAGTATAGTTGCTATAGCTATGGGTGTAATAAAGAAGATATTTACTATTTCTGAAGCAATAGAAACATGGATAGATGGAATGAAGCCATTAGTAATAACAGGTGTAATATTATTATTAGCTTGGTCATTAAGTTCAGTAATTAAAGACTTAGGAACTGCTAAGTATTTAGTAAGTTTACTTTCTGGTTCATTACCAAACTTCTTACTTCCAAGTTTAATATTTATATTAGCATCAATAATATCATTTGCTACTGGTACTGCATATGGAACTATGGGAATATTAATGCCACTTGCAATTCCTTTAGCTTACTCAATGAATCCAGAAATGAGTTATGTAGTAGTTAGTACAAGTGCAGTGTTAACAGGAGCAATTTTTGGAGATCACTGTTCACCTATATCAGATACTACTATTCTTTCATCAATGGGAGCTGGATGTAATCATATAGCTCACGTTAGTACTCAAATGTGGTATGCACTATTTGTAGCAGTTATTACAATAGTGTTTGGATATATCCCAGCAGGATTTGGATTACAATGGTATATAGTACTTCCTATCTCACTACTTGCTATATATATAGGAGTACAAATTCTTGGTAAAAAGGTAGATGAAGCAAAATAATAAGGAGCTGTTTTACAGCTCCTAATTTTTTTATTTTAAAGCTCCTCCATGAAAGTAGAGCTTGTATATTTGTTCACCACGATATAATATAGATTCTACTCCATTAAAAGAATGTATTGTGCCATCCCAATTACAGATGTAAATAAAGTCACCATCTTCAAAATGTTTAGGACCTCTAAAAGGATTTTCTTCAGATACATTTAGTAAGCATTTTTTTAAAAACTTACTAAATCCACTAGGAGCCTCATCTGTAAGTAACTCTCCCTTATAATTCATTCCCCAGCAAACCTTTTCATCGTGCCAAACTAATTCTTCACCAATAAAGTTTTTACCCCCAACATAGCTATCATGATAATAATAATCATATTTTTTATAAGCATAGTCTTTAGAATTTGGTCTAGTTGATTTTTCTTTTTTAGCTCCTGAAGCATATGTATTTTTTTTAGCTTCTACTATAAAGTTTGTAAATTTGACTAAATCCACCATAAAAATTCCCCCTTTTACTGCGTTATTATAGATTATATAAGAAATGTTTTGTCAAATCAATAAATATTCAGAAAATAAAGTAAATTGAAAATAATTGCACTATAGTTTATAGTGAATTATATATATTATAAATAGAGGTATTAGACAGGGGGACATTAAATATGAATAATTTAAAAATGCTTAGAGAAGTTATGAAAATCGAAAATATAGATTATTATATTATTCCTAGCAGTGATTCTCATCAAAGTGAATATGTAGCAGAATATTTTAAGGGAAGAGAGTTTATTTCTGGATTTACTGGTTCAGCAGGAACACTTTTAGTTGGATTAGAAGAAGCATATCTTTGGACAGATGGAAGATATTTTATTCAAGCTGAAAAGGAACTTGAAGGAAAAGAAATTTCTCTTATGAAGATTAGAACTCCAGGATATCCAACTATTGATGAGTGGATAAAAGATAATGTAAAAGAAAATAAAGTTGTTGGATTTGATGGAAGATTATTTTCAGTAAATCAATATGAAGGATACTTAAAAATAGCTAAAGAAAAGAATTTCTCTATAAATATGGAGAAAGATTTATTAAGCGATATATGGAATACAAGAACAGAATTGCCTAAGAATAAAGTGTTTTTACATGAAGAAAAGTATGCAGGGAAATCTGCTGGTGAGAAATTATCTGAAGTTAGAAATAATATGAAGAAAAAGAATGCAGATTACTTTATATTATCGTCTTTAGATGATATAGCGTGGTTATGTAACATTAGAGGTAATGATATCACCTTTAATCCAGTAGCCCTTTGTTACGCGTTAATTGGAAAAGAATATGCAAATATTTATATAGATAATGATAAGGTTGATGATGAAATTAAAACTAAATTGAAAGCTGAAGGCTTTGATGTTAAAGAATATAATGATATTGAAGCTGATGTAAAACTCTTAAAAGGAAAAGTTATTTTAGATGAAAATAAATTAAATGCAAAAATAATTGCATCTTTAGATAAAGAAGTAAAAGTTATAAGAGAAGTTAATGTAACTACTAATTTAAAAGCTATAAAAAATGAAGTGGAAATAGCTAATTGGGAATTGTCTCAAGTGAGAGATGGAGTTGCTATGGTCAAATTCATTAAATGGCTAAAGAGTAATATAGGTAAAGAGAAAATTACAGAAATATCTGCAAGTGAAAAATTAAGAACATATAGAGCAGAAGGGGAAAATTACAAAGGAGATAGCTTTGGAACTATAGCAGGATATAAGGAGCATGCTGCTATGATGCATTATTCAGCTACAGAAGCAAGTGATTACGAATTAAAACCAGAAGGAATGTTCCTTATAGATTCAGGTGCTCAATACTTAGATGGAACTACTGATATTACAAGAACTCTTA
>JAEZAL010000033.1 GCA_023427705.1 Bacillota bacterium
AAAGATTATAATCCTATAAATATAATTAAATGTGGGATGAATGTTATAAAAAATGATAGATTAGTTGTTCACAACGGAAATTTTGTAGTCAATTCATTTTTACCACCTTTAAATAGTAAAGCTTATAAAAGCATTGTAGACGCAGTTCCTGGAGAAAATGCTGAATTCTTTTATAATCATACTACTGGTAAAAGACTTGCTCCAATTTCTACATATATAGCAATTACAGATAGGTGTATGTATAATTGTTGGCATTGTAGTGCAAAAAGATTTATTAAAGGTAAAGATGATAAATCAAAAGAAATGACAACGCATGAAATAAAGAAAATAGTAAAATCTATTCAAGATTTAGGTGTTGGAATAATTGGATTTACAGGGGGAGAGCCTTTACTTAGAAATGATTTAGAAGAAATAATAAGTAGTATTGATAATAGAAGCATTTCATATTTATTTACAAATGGATATTCACTAAGTCTTAATAAAGCAAAAGAATTAAAGAATTCTGGACTTTTTGGTGTAGGAATAAGTATAGATAGTTTATATAAAGAAACCCATGATAAAAAAAGAGGTTATAATGGGGCTTATGAAAATTCAATTTCAGCAATAAAAAATTGTAAAGAAGCGGGCCTTTACACTATGGCTCAAGTTGTATGTACAAAAGAAATGCTGAAAAGTGGAGAAATATATGAACTAGGTAAATTTTTAAAGACTTTAGAAATAGATGAAGTTAGAATACTAGAACCAATACCATGTGGTTCACTTCTAGTAAAAAATGATGAAATATTCTCAAAGGAAGATAAAGAAGAACTTATAAAGCTTCATATTAAATTTAATAATAATAAAGATTATCCAAAGACTTCAGTATTTCCATATGTTGAATCAAAGGATCAGTTTGGTTGTGGAGCAGGAGTTCAACATTCTTATATAGATAATGAAGGTAATTTTACTCCTTGTGACTTTGTACCAGAATCCTTTGGAAATGTATTAAGTAAAGATATTAAAGATATATGGAATAAAATGCATAACAAATTAAAAAGCCCTAGAAATTATTGTTATGCAAAGAAATGTGATAAGTGTAATGATAATGAGATTCCAAAATACTATAGATTACTTAAAGGAGAGAAAAATTAAAATAAGGAAGATTTTAATTTATTTAATGAGTTATATTATTTAAATTGGTTATACTATCAAATAAGATAAGATTTAATATACAAGATACTTTTGTAAGGGGTAAGTAATATTGAAATTAAAAGTTTTACTTACATCCCTTAATTTTTTTATGTTACAATGATAATGCGAAGTAATCTGAAAAGTGAGAATTTTTCAAATACATATAGAAAATGTTTTCGATATTCATATATTCTATTTAAATTTAATAGATAGGATATATGATTTATTTATTAGGTTACAAAATATAGAATTTGGAGGTCAATATAATGTTTAACAAAGGGGACTTAGTTCTTTATTCAGCACATGGAATTTGCAGAATTGATGATATTTGTGATAAGACAATTGCTAATGTTACAAAAAGTTATTATTCATTACACCCTATGGATGATAGAAAGTTAAGTATATCCATCCCAGTAGATAATGAGAGGGTAACTATACAAGAACTTATGACTAAAGAAGAATCAGAAAATATCATTGAATCATTCAAGTTTGATGGATGTGAATGGATAGATATAGATAATATGAGAAATGTAAAGTATAACGAAATTCTAAAGCAAGGAGATAGAACAGAAATAGCTAAAATAGCCATTACTTTAATGAAGAAAAAGTTTGAGTTAGAATCTAACAGCAAAAAGTTTCATGAAAAAGATAAAAAAATATTACAAAATATACAAAATATTTTGTTTTCTGAACTAGCATTTATTTTAAATACTACATCAGAAGAAATAGAAGGACAAATTAATAGTCATATAAATTGTGTGAAATAATAAGAAGAGGTGATACTTTGAAAATTGATAATGAAAAACTTTTAGCAATTGAATCTGCTATGAAACAAATAGAAAGACAGTTTGGAAAAGGTGCTATTATGAAGCTTGATAATAGTTCAATAATGGATATTGAAGCAATATCAACAGGATGTTTATCATTAGATATAGCTTTAGGTATTGGTGGAGTCCCCAGAGGTAGAATAATAGAAGTATATGGTCCTGAATCCTCAGGTAAGACTACTATTGCATTGCATATAATTGCAGAGGCTCAAAAAACAGGAGGAACAGCAGCTTTTATAGATGCTGAACATGCATTAGACCCTACTTATGCTAAGAATTTAGGAGTAAATATTGATGACTTAATAGTTAGCCAACCAGATACTGGTGAGCAAGCTTTAGAAATAACAGAAGCTCTTGTAAGATCAAATGCAATAGATGTATTAGTAGTTGATTCTGTAGCAGCATTAGTTCCAAGAGCAGAAATAGAAGGAGAAATGGGAGCATCTCATATTGGTTTACAAGCAAGGCTTATGTCTCAAGCCTTAAGAAAATTAACTGCAGCAACTAATAAATCAAAATGTGTTATAGTATTTATTAATCAGTTGAGAGAAAAAATAGGAGTTATGTTTGGTAGTCCTGAAACAACACCAGGAGGAAGAGCTCTTAAGTTTTATTCATCAGTAAGATTAGATATTAGAAAGATTGATACTATAAAGATGGGGGAAAATATACTAGGTAATAGAGCTAGAATAAAGGTAACAAAGAATAAAGTTGCACCACCATTTAAGATGGCAGAATTTGATATTATGTATAATGAAGGTATATCAAAGGAAGGCAATCTACTAGACATAGCAGTAAATGAAGGAATAGTAGATAAAAGTGGAGCGTGGTTCTCTTATAATGATATAAGACTAGGCCAAGGTAGAGAAAATTCAAAAATTTATTTAAAAGAAAATAAAGATATAGCAGTTGAAATAGAAAATGCTATAAGAGAAAAATATAATTTATCTTTACCGAAAGT
>JAEZAL010000039.1 GCA_023427705.1 Bacillota bacterium
AGCGCCGATGGTACTGCACGGGAAACTGTGTGGGAGAGTAGGACGTTGCCAGGTTATTTTTATATGGGGGTATAGCTCAGTTGGGAGAGCACTTGCCTTGCACGCAAGGGGTCAAGGGTTCGAATCCCTTTACCTCCACCAAGAAGTCATGGAAGCATGACTTCTTTTTTTTATATAAAATGCAATAATATAATAGAATTGATAATAAAAATATATAATGTTATTATTTTTATATGATAATCTATAATTAATATAAGGTATAAAGGTGATTTATATGGCTTTCTATAGAGTAAAACAGTTTATTTGGGGATTTACCTCATTATTCAAAGAAGTAGATTATACATATATAACTAAGTTCTTGAATGAGAAGGAGATTAAAATATTTAATAATTTAAAACATAATGATAAACATCATTGTATAAGAGTATGTAAGGATTCAATAAAAATGAGAAATGATTTAAATATAGATGTAGATATGTATAAACTAGGACGGGCCGCATTATTACATGATGTAGGAAAAGGTGCTAGACACCTATCTTTAATAGAAAAGTCTACAGTTGTATTATTAGATAAGTTTACAAGTGGAAAGATTAAAAAGTTTCATAATATAAAGCAAATAAATATTTATTATAATCATCCTAAAATTGGATCAGAAATTTTAATAAAAAATGGATTTGAACATGATAAAGACTTATTAGATGTTGTTAGATACCATCATAATAAAAATATAAAAGGAAAGAATGATATTCTTAATATAATTAAGATTTGTGATGATAAGAATTAGTTTTAGAGGTGAGGTATGAGTTCTAAAAAAAGAAGAGAAGAAATTATTAATTTATTGATTAATAGTAATGGACCCATAAAGGGCACAGAATTAGCAGAGTTATTTAAGATTACTAGACAAATAATAGTTAAAGATATTGCAATATTAAGAGCTGAAGGAAGAAATATTATAGCCACACCTGATGGGTATATTTATAATAAAGATATAAATAAGATAAAGTCTATAATAGCAGTAAATCATGATAGTAGTAAGACTATAGAGGAATTAGAGATAGTAGTTAAGTATGGTGGTATAATAGAAGATGTTATTATTGAACATCCCCTATATGGAGAAATAAGAGGAAATTTAATGATTAAGAACTTAAATGATTTATATAAATTTGAAAGTAAGTTTAAAAATAAAAATGTTAAGCCTTTATCAGATTTAACTCAGGGAATTCATCTCCATACAATAGCTGCTGATACTCAAGAAGATATAGAATCAATAATTAGAGAATTAGAGGAAAAAGGATTTTTACTATAATTGTGGGAGGAATAAATATGGATTATGACATTCTTATATTAGGTGGAGGAGTTATAGGGTGTGCTGTGGCATATGAATTATCAAAGTATAACTTTAATATAGCAGTAATAGAAAGAGACTATGATATAGCAGATGATATTTCTTTTGTAAATACATCAATTGTTTATGATGGTTCAGAGACCTCTGATGATGTAATGGCTAGATATGAGTATATAGGTAATTCAATTATGGAAGAGACTTGCAAGAAATTTAAGGTTCCCTTTAAAAAGATAGGTGCACTAAGAGTTGTAAATGATGATAATGGTGTAAAAAAACTTATAGAAATGCATGAGAGAGCTAAAAATAGAGGGATTAATGGTGTTTATTTAATAGATGATAAGGCTGTTTATGATATAGAACCTAATATAAATAAAAATGTAAAAAAAGGGCTTTATTCAGAAAATATAGCAATAGTAGCTCCCTATGATTTAGCTATTGCTTATGCAGAAGTAGCTTTTGATAATGGAGTTATTTTTAGATTAGAAGAAGAAGTATTAAACATTCAGAATCTTACTAAAGGGTTTAGAGTTACTACAAATAAGAATAAGTTTACTTGTAAGGTAGTAATTAATACTATTCCTCATGAAATATATATTAGAGAAAATGGTAAAGTTGAGGATAAAGAAACACAAGTAAGAAATAAAAATTTTAAAAATATGAGTTATTTATTAGTTGATGATAACTATAAAAATAAACTAAATAAAATTGTTATTGAGACCTTTGACAAAGATACATTTGTTTTAAGTACTCCAACAACTACTTCTGGTGCATTAATAGGGATAAAAAGTACAGAAAAAACAACTTTAAGTGATAATTTAATTTATGCTAATAATTTATTACGAGATTTAGAGCATAATAATATAAATAATCTTTTTAGAGAAAGTTATAATAAAGATTCTATGCTTATAGATGAAAGTGAAATAGACAAAGGATATATAAGAGTAACTGGAACTCATTATGGTAAAATAACAATTGCTCCAGCTATAGCAAAGATGTTATGTGATACAATCGTAAATAATTTGAATTGTAGTTTAAAAAAGAATTTCATAGATAAGAGAAGAGAAGTATATAAATTTAGAGAATTAGAAAAAAAAGAGCTAAATGAAATAATATCTGTAGATAAGAAGTATGGTAAAATTATTTGCGTTTGTAACAATATTACTGAAGGAGAAATAGTAGATTCAATAAGAAGACCATTAGGAGCAAGGACAGTAGAAGGAGTTAAAAGAAGAACTGGAGCTGGTTTTGGAACATGTCATGGTTCTTATTGCTTAGAGAAGATAGTAAATATACTTGCAAGAGAGTTAGATAAAAATGTAACTGAAATAGTAGATGATTCTAAAGATTCTAAGATAATTTTAAATAGAATAAAGGAGTTTGATGATGTTTAATTTAAAGCAAGAGGATAATAAAGATATATTTACATCAGTAGTAAGGGTTAAGGGAAGTGACAAATATAAGGTAGTTCCTGTTAGATCAAGTGAAGAAGTAGATATAAATGTGTGGGTAGAATTATCAAAGGTGCTAGGAAGAATATATGTAAGTACTCCAATAAATGTAGGTGATATAATATGCAAGAATATACTTAATATGGGTATAGATATTATATGTACTAGGGACTTATCTGATGATTAAATAACATATTGACATAAATATTTTTTTATAATATATTAAGAATAAATATAATAAACTATTGAAAAGGCTAGTAATATCAATATTTACTTTAAGAGAGTCGATGTGTGGTGTAAATCGATAGTAATGTGATATGAATCCACCTTGGAGGGACTGCGATGAGCAGTACGGTAAAAACCGTTAAATTTTTTTAAGAGAGTAGCATTATTATGCTACTAATTAGGGTGGCAACGCGGAACTTTTCGTCCCTTTCAAGGGAAGGAAAGTTTTTTTTATTGTATAAAAATAAAAGATGAAAATTATTAGGAGGTATATATAATGTTAGATTTAAAATTTGTAAGAGAAAATCCAGAAATAGTAAAGAAAAACATAAAGAATAAGTTTCAAGATAGTAAACTTCCACTAGTAGATGAGGTAATAGAGCTAGATAAAGAGCTTAGAGGAGCTAAACAAGAAGCTGAAGCATTAAGAGCTAATAGAAATAAATTATCAAAACAAATTGGTGGTTTAATGGCTCAAGGAAAAAGAGAAGAAGCAGATGAAATGAAAAAGAAAGTAGCTGAGAATTCAGAGCGTTTAGCTGAATTAGAAGCTAAAGAAAAAGAGTTATCAGAAAGAGTTACTACTATAATGTTAACTTTACCAAATATAATTGATCCAAGTGTTCCAATTGGTAAAGATGATAGTCAAAATGTAGAAGTTGAACGTTTTGGAGAACCAAAAGTTCCAGACTTTGAAGTTCCATATCATACATATATAATGGAAAAGTTAAGTGGATTAGATTTAGATAGTGCTAGAAAAGTAGCTGGAAGTGGATTCTATTACTTAATGGGGAATATTGCAAGACTTCATTCAGCAATAATATCTTATGCTAGAGACTTTATGATAGATCGTGGATTTACTTATTGTATTCCTCCATATATGATTCGTAGTGAAGTAGTAACAGGTGTTATGAGCTTTGCTGAAATGGACGCTATGATGTATAAAATAGAAGGTGAAGACTTATATCTAATTGGAACAAGTGAACATTCAATGATAGGTAGATATATAGACACTATATTACCTGAAGAAGCATTACCACAAACATTAACAAGTTATTCACCATGTTTTAGAAAAGAAAAGGGAGCCCACGGAATAGAAGAAAGAGGAGTATATAGAATTCATCAATTCGAAAAACAAGAAATGATAGTTGTATGTAAACCAGAAGAAAGTATGGAATGGTATGATAAATTATGGAGAAATACGGTGGATTTATTCCGTTCTCTAGATATACCAGTTAGAACTTTAGAATGCTGTTCTGGAGATTTAGCTGATCTTAAAGTTAAATCAGTAGATGTTGAAGCTTGGTCACCAAGACAAAAGAAATATTTTGAAGTAGGAAGCTGTTCAAATCTTGGAGATGCACAAGCTCGTCGTTTAAAGATTCGTGTAAACTCTAAAGAAGGAAAATATTTTGCTCATACATTAAATAATACAGTTGTTGCTCCACCAAGAATGTTAATAGCATTTTTAGAAAATAACTTAAATGAAGATGGATCAGTAAATATTCCAACAGCACTTCAACCATATATGGGAAATATGAAGGTAATTAAGTAGTTTAATTATTAAGAATATAAATATTATAGAGATACATAAGATTTAATATAAGTTTAAATGATATTATGTATCTCTATTATTTATATAAAAGTTTAAATTAGTATTAATATTAGTTATAATTAAGTAGATATAATATTAGATTAAATTAAAAAATAAATAATAAAAATGTTGACATAATATTTTAATGTTGATATAATCATATTTGTCGCAAGACGATATATGGAGAGATGGTCGAGCTGGCTTAAGGCACCGGTCTTGAAAACCGGCGTACCTTTGCGGGTACCGTGGGTTCAAATCCCACTCTCTCCGCCAAAGAAAAGCATCTAGATTTTAGATGCTTTTTGATTTAAATATTAAAAAAATAAAAAAAAATCTTAAAAAAGTTTAAAATAGTAATTGACAATATATATAGTGGTTGCTATAATAATATTTGTCGCAAGACGGAAATATGGAGAGATGGTCGAGCTGGCTTAAGGCACCGGTCTTGAAAACCGGCGTACCTTTGCGGGTACCGTGGGTTCAAATCCCACTCTCTCCGCCATATAACCTTTTTAAGAAGGCACATGGAGAAATACTCAAGTGGCTGAAGAGGCGCCCCTGCTAAGGGCGTAGGTCGGGCAACTGGCGCCCGGGTTCAAATCCCGGTTTCTCCGCCAAAAGCATCTAATGAAAATTAGATGCTTTTTTTGTATAAAAAAACAAAGTGATTTAAAGTAGGAACGTATTTTATTGTAAACAATTTCTGAAAATGATATACTATTTCTATCTTAATTAAGAATATGATATTAGGTATATATAGGAGGATGGAAATGGAAAAAAGGTATGTAGTAGGTGTAGACTTAGGAGGAACTAAGATATATACTGCTTTAGTTGACTTAGAGGGAAATATAGTTAAGGAAGTTACAGTAAAAACAGAAGCTCATAAGGGCGAAGAATCAGTTTTAGAAAAGTTACTTAAAACTATAGATGATGTTTTAGTAGGAACAGATATAAATGAAGTTAAAGCTATTGGAGTTGGTTCACCTGGTCCACTAGATGTAGAAAAAGGACTAATAGTTTATACTCCTAACTTACCATTTAAGAATTTTAATATAGTAAAGCCTATAAAAGATAAGTATAAAATTGATACTTATTTAGATAATGATGCAAATGTTGCTACATTGAGTGAGTATATGTTTGGAGCAGGAAAAGGAAGCAAGAATATGGTCTATGTGACAGTAAGTACAGGCATAGGTGGAGGCGCTATATTAAATGGAAGCCTATTTAGAGGAAGTACGTCAAATGCATTAGAAATCGGTCATATAACAGTAATGAAGGGTGGACCTAGATGTGGATGTGGAAATACTGGGTGTGCAGAAGCATTAGCATCAGGAACTGCAATCATGAAAAGAGCAAAAGAGGCTTTAGAGAGCAAAGTAGAAACTTCTTTAAAAAATTACGAAGAAGTAACCGCAAGAGAAGTATTCTTAGAGTCAGAGAGAGGAGATAAGGTTTCTCAAGATATATTAAATGATGCCTTATCATATTTAGGAATTACTATTTCTAATATAGCAAATTCATTTGATCCAGATAAGATAATTATAGGTGGTGGAGTTAGCGAAGCTGGTAGAATGGTATTCGATAAAATAGAGTATGAAATGGAAAGAAGATGCTTAAAAACAATATATAATAATTGCAAGATAGAAAAAGCAGTATTAGGAAGCAAAGCAGGAGTTTTAGGAGCAGCAGCACTAGCAATTTTAGAAGGTAAATAGAGTAATTATAGCTGTATTATAATGAGAAATTTCATTGTAATACAGCTTTTTAATAATTTAAAATATAGTAAAGTAATATGAAGGGAATACTCTTTTTTTATTGTATAAAAAAAACTTATAATAAAGTTATATGATGAAAATTAGGAGCTATTTATTCAATTATAATAGCAAGAAGAATTTATTTAAAACCTTAGGGTATAATTAAGATATTAAATGATAGGAGTGTTTGCATGGGAATTAGATTTATTTTCGGAAGAGCAGGTACTGGTAAGAGCAGATTCTGTTTAGATCAAATTAAAAAGAAAATAGAAAATAATTCTGGAAGTAATAAGCTTATATTAATTGTTCCAGAACAATACACCTTTGATACTGAAAAAAAGTTTTTAGATATAGTTACTGAAAAGGGTTTTTTAAGGGGCGAAGTATTAAGCTTTAAAAGAATGGCCCATAGAGTATTTGAAGAGTGTGGTGGAAGAACAGATATAAAAATAAGCGATTCAGGAAGAAATATGCTTATATATAAGATCTTAAGAGAAAAGGGAGAAAACCTTAATTACTTTAATAGAATGAGTAAAGAACAAGGATTTTCTTCAATAGTTTCAAAATTAATAACTGAATTTAAAAAATATAATATTTCCTCGGAAATATTAGGAGCTAAAGAAGAAGAAATTAATGATGAAGAATTAAAGAAGAAAATAAATGACTTAAAGATAATTTACAGAGACTTTGATGAAATTCTTCATAAGAGGTTTATAGATTCAGATGATGAATTAACGTTCCTAGCGAAAAAATTAATTGATTGTAATATATATGATGGAGCAGAAGTCTGGATAGATGAATTTACTACTTTTACGCCTCAACAACTTGAAGTAATAAAAATACTTGCTAAGAGGGCCAAAACAGTAAATATAACTTTATGTAGTGACAGTTTAAGTGGTGGTAAACAAGTAGATTATACAGATATATTTGATGCTATTAAGAATACAGAAAACTCAATATTAAATATGATGAGGGAAGGAAACATATCTTATTTAGAACCTATAGATTTAAATAAGGGGTATTCGTATAGATTTTCAAATAGTGAAGATTTACAACATTTAGAGAAGCATTTTTTCACTTATCCATTTAAACCATATAAGGGAAGTGCTAATAATGTAAGACTTTATAAGGCTAATAATAGTTATGAAGAAATTGATACTATAGCTAGAGATATTTTAGCAATGGTAAGAGATAAGGAGTATAGATATAAAGATATAGCTGTTGTTTGTAGGAATATAGATGAATATGAGAAAATAGCTACTGTTATATTTAATGATTATAATATTCCATTTTTCTTAGATAAGAAAAGAGAAATATTAAACAATCCATTAGTAGTATTAATAATTTCATCTTTAGAAATATTAACTAGTAATTGGTCTTATGAAAGTGTGTTCAAATACTTAAAAAGTGGATTAGTTAATATAGAAGGAAAATATATAGATATACTTGAAAACTATGTTTTAGCTAATGGTATAAAAGGATATAAGTGGACTAAAGATTTATATGAGAAAGAGAATATATCTGAAGATGAAAATTTAATTTTAGAAATTATGGAAGAAATAAGAGCTCCTTTAGTTAGACTTCACAATAATATAAAAGGTAAAAAGTCAGTAAGAGATATAGCAACAAAACTCTAT
>JAEZAL010000067.1 GCA_023427705.1 Bacillota bacterium
AGAGAAGCTAGAGCAGGGAATTTTGAAGAAGCAGAAAAAAAGGTAGATGAGGCTAAAGGATTTTAGCTAGAAGGACATCATGCCCATTCTGGTTTAATTCAAAACGAAGCTAGCGGAAAAAAACTAGAGTTTTCATTAATAATAATGCATGCAGAAGATCAACTAATGAGTGCAGAAACAATTAAAGATATAGCTATAGAATTAATTGAAATGAATAAAGAATTTAAAAGTAAATAATATATTTTAAATAAAAGGCTATTATGAGTATTAAGCTCATAATGGTCTTTTTAATTTTTAATAAAAATTAATTATATATTTAAATTTACATGCTTTTAAAATTAGAAGTCTTGTTGAAAGATTATAAAGAATATATAATTGTAAAATAAATATAAATTATATATAGTGATTTATTAAGGAGAAAGATATGCTAGATATAATAAACAATTTAGATTTAAACATCTTACATTTTATTAGAGATAATTTTTCAAATTCTATTATGGATGAAATTATGATATTTATTACTAAGTTAGGAGACAAGGGCTTTATATGGATATTAATAGGGTTAATATTAATAGCTCAAAAGAAGTATAGGAAAATAGGTTTTATTTTATTGATTGCTTTACTTATAACATCAATAATTGGTGAAGGAATTTTAAAGAACATAGTACAAAGAGCAAGGGCTTTTATAACATATCCAGATATAAAAATAATAATAACCCCACCAGGTTCTTGTTATTTTCCAGCAGGTCATACTGCTTCATCTTTTGCAGCAGCAGTAGTATTAGGATATTATTTTAAAAAGATTAGTCACATATTTTATTTACTAGCTATATTAATTGCATTTTCAAGATTATACTTATTTGTTCATTATCCATCAGACATATTAGCTGGAATTTTATTAGGAACTACCTGTGCTATATTTACAATTAAAGTTATTGGTGAAAAAATCTATAAAGAAAAACTAAATCATATGTAGAAAATAGTTAAGATATTAATATTTAAATATCTTAACTATTTTAATAGAAGTAATTGAGTAACTATACAAATTACAAATAAGGTTTTGTGCAATAATACAAAAAAAAATCCTTGAATTGTGCAAATATACTATTGTATAAAAACGATTCCAATAATATAATAAAAATATAAATGAAATTTAGAAAATTATAAAAAGTATTTAATTTAATAACTTTTGGAAACGTTACCTGTTTTCGAAAGTTATAATTTGTATGGGAGGGAGCTTATGTATGGATTGAGAAATTCTTTTAAAAAAATAAGTGAAGAAATTCAAATTCCCTTCAAACTTATAGATAAAGATGGTACTGTCTTAGCAGATTTCCTTTCTAAAATAAATATGAAAACAATAAGTAGTACAATAAAAATTCCCACAGAGGAATTAATATTAGAAACTTATGAGAATTATAGTAACTGTATAAGTTTACTAAAATATTTTCTAGAGCAAGAACTTAATAATATAGTTAAGTCTAAGGAGGAAATTATCGCAGACATTTTAAAGGGAAAAGAATTTTCAGATGATATTTTAAAAGAAGTAATTAAATACAAGCCCTTTAAATTAATATTAATTTACTTAAATGAAAAACAATTGAAAAAAGGTTTGGAAGTAATAAAAAGCAATTACTTAGAAGAAGATAGTATCATAGTTACTAAAGATGAATATATATTAATTATTAGTAAAAATGACATTAGTAATGACAAGATAAATAACTTGTTTAAATTAATTAATAAAAATGTAACAGAAAAAATATATATAACTTACTGTAAGATAAATGAGTATAGAGAGTTAAAAGAAAAATTTGAGTACTTAAAGGGTAATATAGGGATATGCTTAAAATATGAATTGGCATCAAAGGTTTATGGAGAAAATTCTTTGTTAGTTGAAAAAATGGTAAACAATGCTAGTAATGAAGAAATAACTCGTGCATATAAACAATATAATAATATTTTTTCTAAGCTGGATAATGAGCTAATAAAAACAATAGAAGTATTCTTTGGAGAGGGACTTAAAATTAGTGAATCTGCGGACAAGCTATATATTCATAGAAATACTTTGTTTTACAGAATTGATAAGGTAAAAAAATTGATAAATTATGATATTTCTAATTTTAATGAAGCCTTAGAATTTAAAATATTATTTTTACTTTGGAAAGAAGCCATTTATAGTAATAGGCTATAAAATTTAATGGAAACGGTACCGGAAAGGTTACCTGAAAATGTTATCAAATAGTTAATAAACCTATAAAAAGGTTTATAATATAAAGATCAAAATAGATTATGGGAGGAATATATTATGGTAAAACGTTCAAAATTATTAGCGGTTCTAATTGCTGGAATTATTGCTACAACTGCATTTGTAGGTTGTGGAAGTAAGTCTGAAGGAGGAAGCGAAGAAAAGAAAACATTAACTGTTTGGTCAAAATTCACAACTAGTGAAGTTCAAGAATTTGAAAAAGTAGCTAAAGCTTGGGGAGAAGAAAACAATGTAGAAGTTAATGTTGTTGAAGACCAAGGTGAATGGCAAGCTATGATTCAAGCTGCACAAAGTGACAATGGTCCAGACATAATTTTAGGTATTCCACATGATAACTTAGGAACATTCCAAAAGGCTGGAGTTACATCAGAAGCACCAGCAGGATTAGTTTCAGCTGATAAGTATACTTCAGAAGCTATAGTTAATGCAGTTACATTAGATGGTAAAGTTTACGCAGTACCATTTGCGCAAGAAACAACAGCAATGTTCTATAATAAAGATTTAGTAAAAGAAGTTCCAAAAACTATGGAGGATTTAGTTGCACAAGCTAAAGAATCTGGATTTGTTTATAATATAAATGATTTCTATTTCTCATATGCTTTCCTTTCAGCTAATGGAGGATATGTTTATAAGAATAACGATGGTACATTAGACCCAACTGATATAGGTCTTGGTAATGATGGAGCTGTAAAAGGACTCCAATTTATTAATGATTTAGTAAATAAAGACAAGTTAATGGCTGCAGATATTACTGGTGATATAGCTAAAGCTGAGTTTACTTCAGGTAAAGCAGCATTCTATTTCTCAGGTCCATGGGATGTAGGTTCAGCTCAAGAAGCAGGATTAAACTTTGGTGTAATTCCAATGCCAACATTAGGTGGAAATGCTCCTAGTACTTTCTTAGGAGTTCAAACTGGTATAGTTAATGAAAATTCTAAGAACAAAGATTTAGCATGGGATCTTATGGAAGAGTTCAATAATAAGGGACAAGATATAGTTTACAAGAATGGTAACAGAATTCCTGTAGCTAAGGATTACACTATTGATAGTGAATATACTAAAGCATTTGTTGAACAAGCTAAAGTTGCTACTCCAATGCCAAATATAGTTGAAGTTCAAGCTATGTGGACTCCAGCAGCAAACAACTTAAAGTTACTAACTGCAGGTGAAATTGATGCTGCTACAGCAGGTAAGAATATGGTAGAACAAGTTAAAGAAGGTATAAAACAAATTAAATAATTATACATTGTTAATTAGTATAAACTCCTAACGGAGTTTATACTTTATTCTATATTTTACAAAGGGGGATTTTGAATGGGCATGAAGAGGAAAAGTCCTAAAGCTTATTACTTTTTAGCTCCGGCGCTTATTTCTATTTTAATATTCACAGTAATGCCAATAATATCAACAGTATATTATGCTTTTACGGACTACACTCAATACTCCAACGGTAATATAAATTTTGTAGGCCTTGCAAACTTTAAAGAGGTATTAACAGGACCTTTTAAAGAAACATTTCTACCTGTATTTGGATGGACAATGATATTTGCGATAATTTCAACACTTGGATGCTTTTTCTTAGGTTTGCTTTTAGCATTAGCACTAAACAACCCTAACATAAGAGAAAGAGGTTTTTATAAGGGAATATTAATATTACCTTGGGCATTACCAGCAACTGTTGCAATACTTTCATTCCAAGGATTATTTAATGGAAGTTATGGACAAATCAATAATTTATTAATGCAATTAAATATAATTCAAGAACCTATAAAATGGTTGTCAGACCCTAACTTAGCTAGAGTTACTATATTAATAGTTAATATATGGCTTGGATTCCCATATATGATGAATGTATCTTTAGGATCTTTATCAGCAATTCCAGAGGTTTATTATGAAGCTGCAATGGTAGATGGAGCAAGTAAGTGGAAACAGTTCACAAGTATAACATTACCATCAATAGCTAAAACAGCTTATCCATTAATTATTTCATCCTTTGCATTTAACTTTAATAACTTTGGATCTGCGTATTTAATTACTCAAGGTAACCCGCCAAGATTAACTACTCAGTTTGCAGGTTATACAGATATCCTAGCATCAGTAAACTATAAGCTTTCAATTCAATTTGGTAGATTTGAGATTGCTTCAGCACTTAGTATAATAATCTTTATAATAATTGCAACAATTTCATTTATACAAATGAAAGCATCAGGTCAGTTTAAGGAGGTTGAATAAAATGCAAGCAGGTTTAGATTTAAATAAAGTATCATCAATAGAAAAGAAGATATCTTATAAAAAGAAGCTAAGACCAGATGAAATTAGAACAGCATGGCTAAGTAGAGCTTTCATATGGATTATGGTAATAATAACTGTTTTTCCTATAATAGCTGTAATTTCAGCTTCCATGGCAAAAGGTAATTCATTTACCCAAACTACATTTTTCCCAGCTGAATGGACATTAGAAAACTATATAAAAGTTATAAAGGATACTCAATTTTTACTATGGGTAAAAAATTCAGTTTTGATTAGTACAGCTGTAGCCGTAATACAATTAGTTCTATCAGTACCAGCAGCATTTGCTTTTGCAAAGTTAAGATTCTGGGGTAGAAAGAATGGATTAATGAGTTTATTAATACTTCAAATGTTCCCAGCAACAATGGCTTTACCAGCAATACTTGGAATAGTTTTTGCTTTAAATTTAACTAACAAGCCATGGGTTTTAATATTAATATTAGCAGGCGGAAGTGCTTATAATATATGGCTATTAAAGGGTGCTATTGATGGTATTCCAGATGAACTAGTTGAAGCAGCATATATAGATGGCGCATCAACCTTTAAGGTATTTATATCTATAATATTGCCATTATTAAGAAATATGCTAATAGTAATATTCTTATTTGCATTTATAGGAGCATATAGTGAATTTATGTTTACTTCAGCTATACTTAAAAATGCAGATGTTCAAACAATAACTACAGGGTTACAGAAATTTATTCTTAATAATTTCTCTGCAAAATGGACTCAGTATTCAGCAGCAGCAGTAATGGCAGCACTACCAATAGTAGTTATATTTATGATTTTCCAAAAATATATAGCCACAGGTTTAGTATCAGGATCTGTAAAAGAATAGTTATAAATTATAATTATTAACTTAGATTATATTTTTAAATGGAAACGGTACCGAATAATTTGTCGAAAATTGGAGGTAAATATGATTAACATAAGAGACATTGCGAGATTATCTGGAGTGGGGGTTAGTACAGTATCACGTGTAATTAATAATCACCCAGACGTTAAAGAGCAGACTAGAGAAAGAGTATTAGAAGTTATAAGAGAAAATAACTATATACCTAATAATAGCGCTAGAAACTTAAAAAAGAATAATACCAAGAATATTGGTGTGTTAATAAAAGGTGTATTTAATCCTTTTTTCTCTGAAATGTTAGATTCAATAAGTAAAAGAATTTCTAAAGCAGGTTATTCGATGATATTAGAACATCACGATTATTTAAGTGATGATGAAATGAATAACTTAATGTCTATGATAAAGGAAAAAAGATTACAAGGTGTTATATGTTTAGGTGGTAACTTTACTGAAGTAAAAGATGATGATTTTATTGATATAAATGTTCCAGTTATACTGACATCTGTTAATCATAAATATGGCAAGGAGTTTTCAAACTTTTCATCTGTATCAATAGATAATGAAAAATCAGCATATTCAGCTACTAAATACTTAATAGATTGTGGTCATAAAAATATAGCTTTAATGCTAGGAGATGAAAATGATATTGGAATTAGTCATCGCAGAGAAGCAGGATATTTAAAGGCTTTAAGTGATAATAATATATCATACAACAAAGGATACACATTGTTAGGAAACTATAACTATAGAGATGCATATGAAGAAACTAAAAATTTTTTGAAGAAATATAAAGAAGTTACAGCTATATTTGCAATATCAGATATAATGGCTGTAGGATGTGCAAAAGCGATAAAAGATAGTGGATTAGTAGTTGGAAAAGACATATCAATTATTGGGTTTGATGGTATGGATATAAGTGAATTCTATAGTCCTACTATAACAACAGTTATACAACCAAAAGTAGAAATGGCGAAGATTAGTGTTGATTTACTATTAGATTTAATAGCTAACAAAACAGATAATAAACATATAATTCTAAATACGCAGTTAGTAAAAAGAGAATCAACAAGCTCAAATGTTGAATAATAAACTAAAAAATTAGTTTTAATATTGATAAATTAGTTAACAAATTAACCCTCAAACAGGCTTTGTAAATCTCTTATGAAAAAGTTGTACTAATGGTATATAAAAAAATATTTAGCTTTATGAGAAATGAGGTAAATTAATGAAAAGAAGTAGTGGAATATTAATGCATATTTCATCTTTGCCTGGAAAGTACGGAATAGGTACTTTAGGGAAATATGCATATAATTTTGTAGATTTCTTAAAAAAAGGTGGTCAAAAATATTGGCAAATACTACCCCTTGGACAAACTAGTTATGGAGATTCTCCATATCAATGTTTTTCAGCTTTTGCTGGTAATCCTTATTTTATAGATTTTGAACTATTAGAAGAGGAAGGTCTATTAGATAAAGGTGATTACATTGATTTAGACTTTGGATCAGAAGAGGATAGTGTTGATTATTCAAAATTATTTATTAATAAATATAAGGTTCTTAGAACTGCATATATTAAATCAAAAGGAAAATTCAATAATGAAATAGAAGCTTTTAGAAATGAAAATAGTCTTTGGATAGAAGATTATGCTTTATATATGGCAGTTAAACAACACTTTAAATTAGTTAGTTGGCATAATTGGGATGATGATATAAGGCTTAGAAAAGAAGAAGCTATAAAGCATTATAAAGGACTACTTGAAGATGAGATTAATTATTGGGTATTTATTCAATATATATTCTTTAAACAGTGGAACAACTTAAAGAAATATGCTAATGAAAATGAGATAAAGATTATAGGAGATATACCTATATATGTAGCAGAAGACAGTGCTGATATTTGGAGTAATCATAAATATTTCAAAGTAGATGAGAATATGAAGCCAATTTCAGTAGCTGGGTGTCCACCTGATACATTTGCAGTTACTGGACAGTTATGGGGAAATCCTATTTATAATTGGGAAGAACTTGAGAAAGATGGATACCAATGGTGGATAGATAGGGTTAAAGAAAGTTTTAAAATATATGATGTCGTGAGAATTGATCACTTTAGAGGTTTTGAGTCTTATTGGGAAGTACCATATGGTGATAAAACAGCAGAGAATGGTAAGTGGACAAAGGGTCCAGGAACTAAACTTTTCAAAGCAATAAAAGATAAGCTAGGAGATGTAGAAATAATTGCTGAAGATTTAGGGATGATGACTAACGAAGTAATTGAACTTAGAGAGTATACAGGTTTTCCAGGCATGAAAATATTAGAGTTTGCTTTTGGTGGAGAAGATAGCCAAGACTTACCACATTATTATCCAGTAAATTGTGTAGCTTATACTGGAACTCATGATAATGATACTGTATGTGGGTGGTTTAATTCAAACGAAGATAAAGCATCAATAGATAAGGCAAAGAAGTATCTAAACTTAACTTATGAAGAAGGAATAGCTAGAGGTATGATAAGAGGTGTATGGTCTAGTACAGCATATTTAGCAATTACTACTATGCAAGATTTCTTAGGACTTGGAAAAGAAGCTAGAATGAACTTTCCTTCAAAATTAGGTGGGAATTGGCTATGGAGAGCTAAGGAAAGTGAAATCAACGATAAGTTAGCAAAAGAAATTTATGATTTAACTAAGCTTTATAATAGATGCTAATACCTAGAAGTAGCAGATAAAAAAGATAAAATAACTCATAGTAGCTAAAAATATTATATAAAAAAATTATTTACTAAAATTATATTTAATTTTAGTGATTGCGCTAAGAAGTTATGACTATTGTTAATAATATTATAAAAGAAAGAGGAGTCCATAACATTTTTTAGATGTTATGGACATCTTCTTTTTTTATATCATAGTAAGGCACCAATAGAATTTAGAACCATTAGTAAAGAAAACTATAATTCGCGCTGAATTTGAAACAATACATCCTTTACTAGATAGAAATGGAAGAATAGGGCGTATTTTAATACCACTATATCTATTATTACGTTTTGTGTAAAAATATGGTACAATATAAACACACATCAATTTATTAAATTATATTATAGATAATAAATAGGAATTTGATGGAGGATTTATAGTGAATAAAATAATAATATATGGAAGTAACTATGGAACAACTAAGCAGTATGCTGAAGAGTTATCTAAGAGAACAGGCATTAAAGCAGTTTCTTATGATTTAATAAAAGATATTGCTTCATATGAAACTATAATTTACTTAGGAGCATTATATGCTGGAGGTGTAAAGGGTTTAAAGGATACAATTAGATTAATTCCTCAAAATAGTACATCTAAAATAATTATTATAACTGTTGGATTAGCAGATGTCACAAAAGAAGAAAATACTAAAAACATAAAAAAATCACTAAAATCACAAATTCCAATAGAGATTTATGATAAGGCTAAAATATTTCATTTACGTGGAGGAATTGATTACAGCAAGTTAAGGCTTAATCATAAAATAATGATGGCTCTATTGTACTTTAAAGTGAAAAAGTTGCCTGAAGAAAAACAAAGCTCTGAAGTAAAGACAATGATGGAAACCTTCAATAAAAAAGTTGATTTTGTTGACTTTAATACTTTAAAGCCAATCATTGATGAGATATTATTTATAGAGAAAAAATAATTTTGAGTATACAAATTTTATTTAAATAGTAATGTACAATAGATAATTTTAGATAAGAAAGGATATTATTATGGATAAAGCTTTAATAATAGAAAAAACAAAAGAATTCGTTAGAAATAAGTTATATGGTGAAGGAAGTGGGCACGACTGGTTTCATATAGAAAGAGTATATAACTTAGCTAGGTATTTAGCTGAAAAAGAAAATGCAAACTCTTTTATTGTTGAAATGACTGCATTATTACATGATATTGATGATTGGAAATTCTCTAACTCAAATGATACAAATACTACAGCTACAGAGGATTTTCTTAAATCTATAGAAGTTGATGAGGATTCTTTTGAAAGAATAATAAATATAATACAGACTATGTCATATAAAGGTGGAGTTGTTGATTCTACTCAACACACTCTTGAAGGTAAAATTGTTCAAGATGCAGATAGATTAGATGCCATAGGTGCAATTGGTATAGCTAGAACCTTTGCATACGGAGGAAGTAAAAATAGACAGATATATGATCCATCAATAAAGCCTATGGACTTTAAAGATTTAAATGAAGTTAAAAATGCAGAAAACCATACAATAAATCATTTCTATGAAAAATTACTAAAATTAAAAGATTTGATGAATACAGATACAGCAAAGGAAATAGCAGAAAAAAGACATAAGTTTATGGAAGACTTTTTAGAAGAGTTCTATAGTGAATGGGATTTTTTAAGTAAGAAGTAATAGTTAATAGATAATAAGTAATAGGTAAGAAGTAAGAATTAAAAAGTAAGAAGTAGGAAGTAAGAGTTAAAAAGTAAGGGTAAGAAATAATGATAACAAAAGGGATGCTACTATTTGTAATAGGCAGCATCTCTTTGTTTTTTGAGTTTAGAGAATATATTTTTAAAGCTTAATTAATCATTGTTGAAATCACAGCCACAATCTCCACATCAAAGTCATAGCGATTTGAAAATAGTTTAAGATAGTTCATTAATATATTTACTATTAAGCTAATTTCTTGCAAGTCATTAATTTATATATTGATAATCCAATGCAATACCCTGTAGTAGTAAAACCAATTACTGTTAATATAATATGGTATGTTTGGTAATTATACTGAATTGCATTAATCATATCTGAAAACCAAAATGCTAAAGTAATTAATAATAATGCTGATACTGATCTTCTGTTAGAATTTATTATATAGCAACTGTATATTAGTCCAAATAACACTAAACTAACTAAAGAAATAATAAACTCAGTTTTAGATATACTCATTGGAGTATCGTATGCTATTAAAAGTGTGTATAACCATAATATTATAGAAATAATAAATAAAATAACTCCTACAGATATGTCAATTAGTTTGTTCATATAAATCTACTCCTCTTTAAAAAACATGCAATTATGGATTCAATCCAAGAATAATAAAATAAAGGTAATAAGGCTAATCCTATGATTATAGTAAGATAAGGAATACTAATTTCTTTGTTATTTATATAGGTTTTAAATTTTCTTACTAAACTCATGAAAATTACTCTATTACTATAATCCTCACTAAATAAGTAATAAATTACAATTAATCACTTCCTATAAATTAATTAATTCGTAATAGTTTAAGATTGTTTATTCATTAAAACAACTTTTAGTATTAGTATTAAATAAATTATAGTAATAATTATACCTATAAATGATAAAAAGATTATTAATCTAGAAGACCATTGAACAAAAAATAAGCTCAGCTTACTATTAGTAATAGGATTAAAAAGAGAAAATATATTTATTAGACTATTATGGACTATTTCATTATTTAAAAAAGTTAAAACTATTCCACTGACTAAACCCATTATCAAATTTGAATATCTTTGCATATTTCACCTCCTATTCGATTTGTACTATAATACATTACTCACTTTCTATAAATTAATTAATCCGTAATAATCTAAAAATACTAATCAATATCTATTTCCTTTCATTGATAAAAGTTCCTAAAATAGATGTTATTAAACCGATAAATGATACGATTAAACCTAAAGAAGACGTACTACCAGATGAAACTAATATCAATGCAATTCCGAATAATATAGTAGCAATACCTAACAAAATTATTTTCAATTCAATATTCCCCCTAATTGAATAACTCGTTATAAAATACAATTACTAACTTCATATAAATTAATTGGCAATAGTTTAAATTTATTCACTAAATTAAAATTTGTTTTTTCAGTTTTCTACTCTTTTATAGATTGTTCCATCCCACAAAGAATAAACTGCTATATATTCATAATTGGGATATTCCTTTATCTCATATATTTTTTTGCCATTATCCATCTTACAAATCAAAATATTTGAAATAGTGTACCTCTCATTAGGACTGCCGTAATGATACTCTTTTCCATTTAAATAAATTGATTCCAATCGTTGTACAGCCTCATTTTTATAGCTTTTGTTATGCAAAACTCTATACCCAAATAAAGTTATAATTAAAATTATACCGATTCTTACCCAAAGTAATATACTTATCTTTGGTCTTTTATCTTCTCTATCCAAAATAATCCCCCTAGTAATTTTTATTTATATAAAATTCCATGTTATTAACTAAGTAATATAATTATTCATAAATATATATTTCTATTATACATTTAATTGGGATATAATTCCATAAAAAGTAAAAATGCTATGTTCCAATTGAAATAATTAATAATTATAGATATATAAATGAAGTGACTTCATTACTAACCCCCTTCAATAAACAGTATAAAAATAGTATAATTATATATATAAAGAGGGTGAGAATATGAAAGTATTAGTAATGACTTTAAACTTAAGAGCTGAATGGGTTCATTCATTGAAAGAAAAAAGAATGATAGTTAGAAGTATAACTCAAAAGCTTAAATATAAGTTTAACATATCAGTAAATGAAGTAGGGAGTCAAGATATCCATAATTATATTACAATTGGAATATCTACTATTTGTGCTACTAATGCACAAGTAGATTCTACAG
>JAEZAL010000091.1 GCA_023427705.1 Bacillota bacterium
ATTATGATATTCCATTAAATGAAATTGTTTATGATTTCTTTGATACATTAAAATCTAGAACTAGAGGATATGCTTCATTAGATTATGAATTTAAGGGATATACTCAAACTGAATTAGTTAAGCTTGATATTATGTTAAATGGTGATGTTGTAGATGCTTTATCTATGATAGTACCAAGAGAAAAAGCTTACGAAAAAGGAAGAGGTATAGCTGAAAAACTTAAAGAGATAATTCCAAGACAAATGTTTGAAGTACCAATTCAAGCAGCAGTAGGATCTAAAATTATAGCGAGAGAAACAGTAAAAGCTATGAGAAAAGACGTACTTGCTAAGTGTTATGGTGGAGATATTTCAAGAAAGAAAAAGCTGCTTGAAAAGCAAAAAGAAGGAAAGAAGAGAATGAGACAGGTTGGCTCAGTTGAAATTCCTCAAGAAGCATTTATGGCAGTATTAAAAGTAGATAAGTAATTTATAATAAAAAATGCTAAGTCAATTTGACTTAGCATTTTTTGATAGATAACTATAAGAGTAAGGTGGTAATATTATTAGTTTATATAAACAATTAACTGCTTATATTTTTATTATATAACAAAAAAGTACTAAATGTTACTTAGATTAATCACTTTAAATAAAAATTATTTAAAAATTCGAATAAATTTGATAAATCACAATTTTTACCTATACCCTTTATATATGGGATAAATTTGTAATCATCAATATCTATAAATTTAGGAACTCTTGGATTTATTCTAAAGTAGTTATCTTTTAAAAATTCTTTACAATATAATTCTTCAAGGTTAGACATTCCATCCATTAATAGAGCTAATAATGGTGATTTCATTTTTGCAAAGGGATGGAAGGACCATTGAAGGATTCCCCATTTTTCTGTTTTGCCTATTATTTTTTCAGGGCTGTGTCCTGTTCCTATAGATAAAAGTAATATATCTTCCTTTTTATATTTTGGTATTGATGATAATGTTGTTATTAGTGAAATTGCAGTAGGAGAGTTAGCAACTACTCCTCCATCAATATAATTATTATAGGAAGGAAAATATGTAGGAGCAGCGGAACTAGCTAAAATAGCATCTCTTGCTATGGTATTACTTGTATTGTTCATAGATAAATTATTAAAAAAAACAGGTTCCCAAGATTTTGTGTTTTTATCTCCTAGATAAAAAGCAGGGATAAATATATATTTTTTAAAATCGCTTATTTTAAAATTTTCATCAAAATAATTTGAAAGTATTTTTTTTAGTGCTACATTATTAAACTTAGGTTTTAAAAAATTTATTCTGGGTTTAGAAAATATTTCTTTTGATAATTCTTTAGAATATAATTTTCTTACTTCTTCAATTGGAATACCTTTAGCAAGGAGAGTAGCAATTATAGAGCCAGTTGAAGTTCCTGTAAAAAGAATAACTTCCTCTAAAAAATTTGGATACATATCAAGAATTCTATATAAGATTTCAACACTTAAGCTTCCTCTAATTCCACCGCCATCAAAGGCAAGTATCTTAAATTTTTTCATATTGTTCCTCCTAAAGTAATTATTTATATATAATATTCAAAAGTTTTTATGTTGGTATAAATATTAATGTAATTAAATCCCAAAATCTAAAATATATTAAAATGTAAAGTAAATTTAGTGAGGTGGATTTAATGTTAGAAGTAAGTAGTAGAGATTTAAAAAAGAAAGGTAAAAGCTTAAGAAATAAGGGTATAATTACTGGGACTTTAAAAAGAAGAAATGGGAGAGTATTTAATATTCAAATGATGGGAAATGAATTAGATACTCTTGTCAATAGAGCTAATCTTAGCTTAGCATTACAAATCGATTTTCAAGGAGAATTAATTAACGCTAAAATAGATAGAGTGCAAAGGGATGTATTATTTCATAATATTATAAATGTTGATTTATTAGAAAGATAAAAAGATGAGATAAATGGTGTAAATAAGAAATTCCATATTGAACCAGTTTAAAAGGAACTAATTTTAGAGTTCCTTTTTATTTTGTGAAAAAGTTCAATGCTTTCTATTTTTTGTTCTTTCTGTATAATAAGGATAAGAGAATTTAAATAAAGAAAGAGTTGATAATATGGATAAGAAAAAAGAATTATCTCTTTATATACATATACCCTTTTGTAAACAAAAGTGTTTTTATTGTGATTTTCCTTCCTATGCATCTATAGATTACTTAAGAGAAGATTATGTTGATGCATTATGTAAAGAGATAGAAGAGAAGGCAAGTAAATATATTATAAAAAGTATATTTATAGGTGGTGGAACACCATCTTATCTTGATACTAAGGAAATTAGTAAGATTTTAAGTTCTATAAAAAAACTTGATCTTATTGAAGGTATGGAGTTTACAATGGAATGTAATCCAGGGGCTTTATTAGAAGAAAAGCTAAGAGCTATGTTAGATGGTGGAGTAAATAGAATTAGCATGGGATTACAAGCAGTTCAAAACTCCTTGCTTAAGGATATTGGAAGAATTCATAGTTTTAAACAATTTGAAGAAAATTTCAATTTAGCTAGAAAAGTAGGTTTTAAAAATATAAATGTAGACTTAATGTTTGGTTTGCCAAATCAAAAGGTTGATGAATGGAAGGAATCTTTAGAAGTAATTGCTAACCTTAATCCAGAGCATATTTCAGCATATAGTTTAATTATTGAAGAAGGAACTGCATTTTATAAGCTTTGGGAAAAGGATAAGTTGATTTTACCTTCTGAAGACGAAGAAAGAACCATGTATGAGATAACTAAAAGTATATTAGATAAATTTGGATATCATCAATATGAAATATCTAATTATTCAAAAGAAGGATTTGAATGCTATCATAATAAGGTTTATTGGAAGTGTGAAGAATACTTAGGTGTTGGATCTGCTTCTACATCCTTTATAGATGGAAAAAGAATTAAGAATATAGAAAGTGTAAAAAAATACATAGATAAGATTAATTCTGGAGAAGAGGTAGTAGAAGATATAACTATAAATACATTAGAGGATAGTATGGAAGAATTTGTGTTTATGGGATTAAGAATGCTAAGTGGAATAAGCATAAGTGAATTTAATAAAAGATTTGGGGTAAATATTGAAAGTATATATAAAGATGTTATTGATAAAAATATAAATAAAAAATTATTAGTTTTAGAAAACGATAAATTAAAATTAACTGAAAAGGGAATAGAGTTATCTAACTCAGTTATGAGTGATTTTATATTAACTTAAATATGGTATTAAATTAAAGAATTTTTTAGAAAAGTGAAGAAAATAAAGAATAATTTAATTAGTTTAAATTATATTATTTATTTCGTGAGTTAATAGAATTGACAAAAAATATAATAAGGAATATATTGTTATTGTAGTCATTAGCACTCGACTATAATGAGTGCTAACAGATAGAGGTGATAATATGGCTATTGATGAAAGAAAAATAAAAATACTTCAGGCTATCATTAATGACTATATCATGACTGGGGAACCAGTAGGATCCAGGACAATAGCTAAAAGATATGATTTGGGAGTAGGGTCAGCTACTATTAGAAATGAGATGGCTGATTTAGAGGAAATGGGTTATTTAGAGCAACCTCATACTTCAGCAGGTAGAATACCTTCCAATAAAGGCTATAGATTATATGTAGATGAATTAATGGGTACAGGAAGGTTAACAAAGGAAGAGGAATTAAAGATTAAAGAATATCTAATTAACTCTGCAATGTACGAAGTAGATAGAATAGTAAAGGAAGCTTGTTCACTTCTTTCAGAACTAACAAATTTGACTACTGTAGTGCAAACTCCTTCAGTAAGAAGTAGTTATATTAAATCTATACAATTACTTCCTATAGATAATCATAATTTGGTTTCTGTAATAGTTGCAGATAGTGGGGTTATTAAGAATCATAGAATAAGAGTTAATAATATGCCAAAGCCTGAAACTATTCAAATGATAAATAATGTTTTAAATAGTAGACTTAGAAATTTAACAATTGAAGAAATTAACTTAGAAGTTATAAACAATCTTAAACATGAATTACAAGGTTTCGAGGAAGTATTTAATGGAATTCTTCCAGCTTTATATGAAACTTTAAAGGAAGCTAATAATACAGAAGTATTTGTTCAAGGAACAACTAATATTTTTAATTATCCTGAGTACAATAATATAGAAAAAGCAAAAGAAATCTTATCTTTAATAAATGATAAAGATAATTTGTTAGATTTAATTGAACCTGGAAATGATATTACAATTAGAATAGGAGAAGAAAATTTTTCTCCAGAGGCAAAGGATTGTTCTATTATATCAGCTGAATACTCTGTTGATGGTAGACCTATAGGTAAGATTGGATTAATTGGACCAAAGAGAATAAATTACTCAAAGGTTATTGCAATAATGAATGAAGTTATGAAAGAACTTAATAAAAGTTTAAAAAATCAATTTATAGAATAAGAAATGAGGTGTTTTTGTGGAGGATGTAAAAGAGAGATTAGATAACGAAAACAACTTTGATGAAGCTGTAGAAGTTAATAATCTTGAAAATGAAAACAATGATGAAGCAAATTTAGATATGGAATCAGATACAGTTAATTCTTCAGATGATATAACTGAAGACTCTTCAGAAGATATAAATGAAGAAAATAATGATAAGGAAAATGAATTAGATATTATGCGTAAGTTAAAGGATGAAAACAAAAGGTTAAACAATGAAGCAGAAGCTTTAAAGGAAAGACTACTTAGATTAACAGCAGAATATGATAATTATAGAAAAAGAACTTCTAAAGAAAAAGAAGGAATTTATACAGATGCTTGCACAGATGTATTAAAAGAAATGATTCCAGTACTTGATAATTTAGAAAGAGCTATTTCAGTAGAAGGAAGCGTTGAAGATATCAAAAAAGGTATAGAAATGACTATAAAAGGCTTCCAAACATCTTTTGAAAAATTAGGTGTAGAAGAAATAGATGCTAGTGGAGAGTTTGATCCTAATTATCATCAAGCAGTAATGCATATAGAAGATGAAAGTTTAGGAGCTAACTCAATAGCAGAAATATTCCAAAAGGGATATAAAAGAGGCGATAAAGTAATTAGATATACCGTAGTAAAGGTTGCTAATTAATAATCAAACATATTACTAAAATTTAAATTATAGAAGATAATTTAGGAGGAAATAGATTATGGGAAAAATAATAGGAATTGACTTAGGAACAACTAACTCATGTGTTGCTGTTATGGAAGGTGGAGAACCAGTAGTAATTAGTAACTCAGAAGGAGCAAGAACTACTCCATCAGTAGTTTCATTCCAAGCAAATGGTGAAAGATTAGTAGGACAAATAGCTAAAAGACAAGCAATTACTAATCCAGATAAAACAGTAATTTCTATCAAGAGACATATGGGAACAAACTATAAGGTTAATATAGATGGAAAAGACCATTCACCACAAGAAATATCAGCAATGGTACTTCAAAAAATTAAAGCTGATGCAGAAGCTTACTTAGGAGAAACTGTAACTCAAGCAGTTATAACTGTACCTGCATATTTCAATGACTCTGAAAGACAAGCAACTAAAGATGCTGGTAAAATAGCTGGTTTAGAAGTTTTAAGAATAATAAATGAACCAACAGCAGCTGCTTTAGCATATGGATTAGATAAAATGGATACTAACCAAAAAATCTTCGTTTATGACTTAGGTGGTGGTACTTTTGACGTGTCTATCCTAGAACTTGGTGACGGTGTATTCGAAGTTTTATCAACAAATGGAGATACTAAATTAGGTGGAGATGACTTTGACCAAAGAATTATGGACTTTATTGCAGAGTCATTTAAGGCTGAAAATGGAATAGATTTAAGAAATGATAAGATGGCACTTCAAAGATTAAAAGAAGCTGCTGAAAAAGCTAAGATTGAATTATCATCATCAATGCAAACAAATATAAACTTACCATTTATAACAGCAGATGCAACTGGTCCAAAGCATATAGATATGAACTTAACTAGAGCTAAATTCAATGAAATTACTCATGATTTAGTAGATAGATCAATACAACCAATGAAAAAAGCATTAGCAGATGCAAATCTTTCATTAAGTGATATAGATAAGGTAATATTAGTTGGAGGATCTACAAGAATTCCAGCAGTAGTAGAAGCTGTTAAGAACTTTACAGGAAAAGAACCTTCAAAGGGAGTTAACCCAGATGAATGCGTTGCAGTTGGAGCAGCTATTCAAGCAGGTGTATTAACTGGAGAAGTTAAAGATGTATTATTATTAGATGTTACTCCATTAACATTAGGAATTGAAACATTAGGTGGAGTTGCTACACCACTTATTGAAAGAAATACTACAATTCCAACTAAGAAGAGTCAAATATTCTCAACTGCAGCAGATGGTCAAACATCAGTTGAAATTCACGTAGTTCAAGGTGAAAGACAAATGGCAGCTGATAATAAGACTTTAGGAAGATTTAGTTTATCAGGAATTGCTCCAGCACCAAGAGGAATTCCACAAATTGAAGTTACATTTGATATAGATGCAAATGGATTAGTTAAGGTATCAGCTGTAGATAAAGCAACTAATAAGGAAGCAAATATAACTATAACTGCATCAACTAACTTAAGTGATGAAGAAGTTGAAAAGGCAGTTAAAGAAGCAGAAAGATTTGCTGAAGAAGATAAGAAGAGAAAAGAAAAAATAGAAGTTAAGAATAATGCTGACCAATTATCATATCAAACAGCTAAAGCTTTAGAAGAATTAGGTGATAAGGTATCAGCAGATGATAAAGCAAAAGTTCAAACTAAGTTAGATGAATTAAATAAAGTGAAAGATGGAGAAGATCTTGAAGCTATAAAGAATGCTATGGAAGAATTAAATAAAGAATTCTATGCTATTTCATCTAAGATGTATGCAGATGCTAATCCAAATGGAGCACAAGGTGCTGGATTTGATCCAAACAACATGGGAGGAGCAGGAGCTCAAGATATTCCACATGATGATAATGTAGTAGATGCAGATTTTGAAGTAAAAGACGACAAATAGTTGTAACTTATTAATGAGATATATATAATATATGAGGGAAGACAAAAGTCGTCTTCCCTTTTATAAAGTTAAAAAAATGGTGGTGAAAATAGATGGCAAATAAGGACTATTATGCAGCCCTTGGACTTGAAAAAGGGGCTTCAGAAGCAGATATAAAGAAAGCCTTTAGAAAGCTAGCTATAAAATATCATCCTGATAAGAACCAAGGTGATAAGGAAGCTGAAAGTAAATTTAAAGAAATAAATGAAGCTTATCAAGTGCTTTCAGATCCAGATAAGAAAGCAAAATACGATATGTATGGAACAGTTGACTTTGATGGAAGTGGTTTTGGATCAGGTGGATTCGGTGGCTTTGATTTTTCAGATATTGGTGGCTTTGGTGATATATTTGAAAGCTTCTTTGGCGGCGGAGGCGGCGGAAGAAGGAGAAATGGACCTCAAAGAGGTTCTGATTTAGAATATACTATTAATTTAACTTTTGAAGAAGCTGTTTTTGGTATTGAAAAGGAAATATCAATAGATAGAAGTGAAAATTGTGAAACTTGTAAAGGAAGTGGAGCAAAAGCTGGAACATCTAAGAAAACATGTCCAACATGTAATGGTCAAGGGCAAGTTAGAGTACAAAGACAAACACCTTTAGGAAGTTTTGTAAGCACTTCAACTTGTAATACATGTGGTGGAAGTGGAACAGTTATAGAAGAACCATGTACATCTTGTCATGGAAGAGGTCATGTAAGAAAGACTAGAAAAATTAAAGTTAATATACCAGCAGGTGTTGATACTGGAAATGTTATGCCTTTAAGAGGACAAGGAAATCATGGAACCAATGATGGACCTCCAGGAGATTTATATATAAGAATTAATGTAGCTCCTTCAAAGAAGTTTGTAAGAAAAGGAAATGATATATATATAGATACTCATATTTCTATGGGTAAAGCTGCATTAGGAACAGAAATAACTGTTGCTACTGTTGATGGTGATGTTAAATATACAATTCCAGCAGGAACTCAATCAGGTACATTATTTAGATTAAAGGGAAAAGGAGTACCTAGAGTAAACTCATCTGGCAGAGGAGATCAATACGTAAAAGTAATAGTAGATATTCCTAAGAATTTAAATGATAAGCAAAAGGATGCTCTAAAGGCATTTATGGAAGCTTGTGGAGAAAATGTTGGTGAGGGAACACCTCATAAAAAGGGATTAAAAGATTTATTTAAAAAAGAGAATTAGTGAATACTAATTCTCTTTTTCTTTTGAAAACTTAAAAGTAAAATAATATTTTCATTCATAATAAAAAAATAGTAATATGCGTAAAATAAATAATAAAAATGAAATTTTATAATAAGATATTTTTATAATTATCATAAGAATATCAAATAATAACAGATTATTTTTAATGTTATAATTTATTTTGTCAGAAACTTGTTAAGAGGTGGTAAGATGGAAAGTTTAAAAGAAATTCTATATGGTGAAATTGAAGGATTTAGAGAAGAAGGTCATAAGTTTATTAATGGTGAAATGAATTTAATGCAATTTAAACATACTTCTGGAGGATTTGGAGTTTATGCTCATAAGGGTGGAAAGGAATTTATGATAAGACTTAGAATTCCCTCTGGAATAACAAATGTAGGTGAAATGTATAAGGTTTATGACTTTGCAAATAGATATGGTTTAGATAAAATTCATTTAACAACTCGTCAAGCTATACAATTACATGGTCTTAGCATAGATGAAATTTGTGATTTAATGAAAGAAGCTTTAGATAATGATATATATACTAGAGGAGCTGGGGGAAACTATCCTAGAAATGTAGCCATGTCTCCATTATCAGGAGTTGATAAAAAAGAAGCTTTTGATGTTACTCCATACGCAGTAGCTTGTGGAAACTACTTTTTAGAAAGAATTACTACATATAAATTGCCTAGAAAACTTAAGGTATCTTTCTCAAATGGAGATGAAGATGCAGCACACTGTACAGTTCAAGATTTAGGATTTGTTGCAGTTAATAAAAATGGAAAAGAATATTTTGAAGTTTATTTAGGTGGTGGATTAGGACAAAATCCTAAAAAAGCTGTAAAGCATAAAGAATTAGTAGAGCCTAAAGAAGTATTATACTATTTAGAAGGTATGGTTAGAATGTTTAAGGCTGAAGGCGATTATGAAAATAGAAATAAAGCACGTGTAAGATATATACTAGATAGAATGGGTGAAGAAGAATTCTTAAATTGCTATAAGAAGCATGTAGATGAAGTAAAAGAGTTAGAAAAATTAGATATTACAGTAAGTCCTAAAGTTTATAATAAAGAAGGGATAGAAGCTGAAATAGATAATCCTAGACTGTTTAAACAAAAGCAAAAAGGTTTATATAGTGTATATTTACATCCAATTGGTGGTCAATGGATGACTAGTGATTTAAAAAATGTATTAGATTTAATTAGTAAGTTTGAAGATGTTGAAATAAGATTAGCTATGTCTGAAGGAATTTATTTTAGAAATCTAAATGGAGATGAAGCAAAGCAATTATTAGAATTAACTGAAGATATGGGAGCAAAAACTAAATTTGAGCAAAGTGTATCATGTATAGGTATACCGACTTGTCAAATAGGTTTATGTAATAGCCAAGGTACTTTAAATGAAGTTTTAGACTACTTTAAGAAAAATAATAATAGATTAGATATATTACCTACAATACATTTTTCAGGCTGTCAAAATTCATGTG
>JAEZAL010000093.1 GCA_023427705.1 Bacillota bacterium
ATATTAAATAAAATGGAAAGTAATGATCTACCACTTGAAGAATTAATGAAAGAATATGAAAGTGGAGTTAAGTTAATAAATAAATTATATAAAACCTTAAATTCTTTAGAGGGCAAGATAAGTGTAATTAAAGAGGAAATGGAAATGGAGCTAAAGAATGAGTAATAAAATAAATCATTATAGGGATTATATTAATAGTTATTTAGATTTGTACTTTAACAATAAAGGAAGTTATAATAGAATTATATATGATGCAGCAAGTTATAGCCTTAATATAGGAGGAAAAAGAATAAGACCTATATTATTCTTATTAACTTATAGTTTATATAAAGATAATTATAAAGACGTAATAGAAATGGCCTCAGCAATGGAAATGATTCATACTTATTCTCTTATACATGATGATTTACCATGTATGGACAATGATGATTTAAGAAGGGGAATGCCAACTAATCATAAAAAATTTGGGGAAAGTATAGCTATTTTGGCAGGAGACATGTTATTAAATGAGGCAATGAGTTTACTTATGCTTTTTTCTATAAAGTATGGAGAAAAAGCTTTAATTGCATCTAGAGAAATATCAGAAGCAGCTGGACCAGAGGGAATGATTGGTGGTCAAGTTGTAGATATTATAGATGAAAATAAACAGATATCAAAAGAAGAGCTTATATATATGCATAATAAAAAAACAGGAGAGCTGATAAGAGCTTCAATAGTTTCAGCAGCTATTTTAGCAGATGCACCTAAGAAGGATATTGAAATATTAAACGATTTTGGATTAAAATTAGGTTTAGCATTTCAAGTGAAAGACGATATTTTAGATATTGTAGGGGATGTTTCAAAACTTGGGAAAAATATCAATAGCGATAAAAATAAATCAAACTTTATATCTTTATTTGGATTAGAATATTGTGAGAGAGAATGTGTAAAATTAACAAATGAATGTATTGAGTTGCTGAGAAGCCTTTCTGTAGATGCTATAGAATTAAAAGAATTAACTTTAGATTTATTAAATAGAGAATTTTAATAGAAAGAAAGGTTTTGTTATGGGTAAAATATTAGATAAGATTACCTCTATAGAAGAAGTAAAGAAATTAACAAATGTTGAATTAGAAGTCTTAGCTTCCGAAATAAGAGATTTTTTAATAGATAGTGTATCTAAAACTGGTGGACATTTAGCTTCTAATTTAGGAGTAGTTGAATTAACTATAGCTTTATTTAAAAGTTTTAATTTAGAAAAAGATAAAGTTGTATGGGATGTTGGACACCAAAGCTATGTTCATAAAATTCTTACAGGAAGAAAAGATCAATTTGATAAATTAAGACAATATAACGGTTTAAGTGGTTTTCCTAAAAGATGTGAAAGTAAATATGATGCATTTGATACTGGGCATAGTAGCACATCAATATCTGCTGCTTTAGGAATGGCTAGAGCTAGAGATATAAAGAAGGAAAAAAATGAAGTAATTGCAGTTATTGGAGACGGAGCATTAACTGGAGGAATGGCATTAGAAGCCTTAAATGATGTTGGATTTAAAAAAACTAAGATGATAATAGTATTAAATGATAATCAGATGTCAATATCTAAAAATGTTGGTGGACTTTCAAAACACTTGAATAAGCTAAGAATGGAACCAAAGCATAATAAACTTAAATCAGATATAAATGAGACACTAAAGCATTCTAAAACTGGTGAAAAAGTTGCAACATATATATCAAAATTTAAAGATGGATTAAAACAATTTATAGTTCCATCAATGCTTTTTGAGGATATGGGTTTAAAATATATTGGACCTATAGATGGACACAATATAGAACTTTTAAGTGAAGTCTTTGGAATGGCAAAAAATATTGAAGAGCCAGTTATAATTCATGTAGTTACCAATAAAGGTAAAGGATATGAGTTAGCAGAAAAGAATCCTAATAAATATCATGGAGTTAGTCCTTTCGACCTAGAAAGTGGAGAAACTATTAGTTCAAGTAAGAAAAATTACTCTAAAGCTTTTGGTGATGCTATGATTGAATTAGCAAAGGAAGATAATAGAATAGTTGCTATAACAGCAGCAATGCCAGATGGAACTGGATTAAAAGACTTTGCTAAGGAATTTCCAAATAGATTTTTTGATGTAGGAATTGCAGAAGGGCATGCCACAACATTAGCAGCAGGATTTGCAGCTGCTGATATGAAGCCAGTTTTTGCTGTATATTCTACATTCTTGCAAAGAGCTTTAGATCAAGTTATACATGATGTTTGTATTCAAAATATGCCTGTAGTATTTGCTATAGATAGAGCTGGTTTAGTTGGTGAAGATGGTGAGACTCATCAAGGGATATTTGATTTATCTTATTTATGTGAAGTTCCAAACATGACTGTATTAGCTCCTAAACATTTAGATGAAGTGAAGGTTATGCTAAAATGGGCATTAAATCAAAATGGACCAGTTGCATTAAGATATCCTAGAGGTGGAGATTTATGTGAAGATATAAATCCTTTAACCTCAATTCAATATGGTAAATGGGAGAAGATATCTATTGGAGATAAAGTAGCAATAATTGCAGTAGGAAAAATGTTGCAACATGCTCTTTTGGCAAAAGAACAATTATTAAAGCAGGGAATAAATCCATTAATAGTTAATGCAACATTTGTAAAACCTTTAGATAATAGCATGTTAAGACAATTATGTGAAGATGGTTATGATATCATAACTATTGAAGATAATATTACAAATGGTGGATTTGGTAGTTATGTTTTAATGAACTTATATGAGCTAGGATTTAAAAACAAATTTAAATCATTAGGCTTTAAAGATAGATTTATCCCTCAAGGTGATGTAAATATATTATACAAAGAGAACAAATTAGATCCAGAAGGAATTGCAGAATCAATTATAGAACTTTATAAATAAAGGAGATAAAAATGTCTGGGAAAAAAGAAAGACTTGATATACTTTTAGTGGAAAAAGGAATATTTACTTCTAGGGAAAGAGCCAAAACAAGTATAATGGCAGGAAAAATATTTGTTGATGGTCAGAGAGTAGATAAAGCTGGAGAGAAAGTTAATGTAGATGCAGAAATAATTTTTAAAGGTCAAGAAATTCCTTATGTAAGTAGAGGTGGATTAAAACTTGAAAAAGCAATGAAGGAATTTGGAATATCTTTAAATGAGAAAACTTGTATGGATATAGGTGCTTCAACAGGAGGATTTACTGATTGTATGCTTCAAAATGGAGCTAAAAAAGTTTTTTCAGTAGATGTTGGATATGGACAATTTGCATGGAAACTTAGAACAGATCCAAGAGTAGTTTGTATGGAAAGAACTAATATAAGATATGTAACTCCAGAAGATATCGGAGAACCTATTGATTTTGCATCAATTGATGTTTCCTTTATATCATTAAAGAAAATTATGCCTGCTACGAAAAATTTACTAAGCGATAAAGGTGAAGTTGTTGCATTAATTAAGCCTCAATTTGAAGCTGGTAAAGAAAAAGTAGGGAAAAAAGGTGTTGTCAGAGATATTAATGTTCATAAAGAAGTAGTTCAAAGTATAGTTGATTATTTATACTCTGAAGATTTAAATGTATTAGCTTTAAGCTATTCTCCAATAAAAGGTCCAGAAGGAAATATAGAATATCTAGTATATTTTACTAAAGATAAAAATATAGATTCTAAATTTTCAATGGAAGATGTAGAAAATGTTGTGAATGATTCACATAATTTACTATAATTTTATATTAAATATTATTAAAGGCTTCTAATAATAAATGAAGTCTTTAATAAAATTCACGGTAGTAAATAAACTATGGGGGGCATGATTGTGAAAAAAGTTGCCATTGCGATTAATTTATATAAAGATAAAAATATGGAAATGGCTTTAAAAGTAAAAGAAAAGCTATACAAATATTTTGAAAATGTAGAAATTATCATGCTAAATAGTTATGATATAATTAATTATGAGTTCAGAGATTTACTTGATCTTATAATAGTGTTAGGTGGAGATGGAACAATATTAAGTGTAGCTAGGGGAATTAATGGAAAATTAGATGTGCCTATATTGGGTATTAATATTGGAAATTTAGGATTCTTATCAAGTGTAGAGTTTTCTGATATAGATAAAGCTTTTGAGAAACTAAAATCTGGAAGTTACACAACGGAAAAAAGGATGTTATTAACTTGTGATTTTCCTTTAGAAGAAATAGTTAATGAATCACTAGCACTAAATGACATAGTAATTGCAAGAGGAAGCTTATCAAGAATGATAAGATTTTATATATATATAGATGGGAAAAAATATTATAACTATAAAGGGGATGGACTTATTATTGCCACACCTACAGGGTCAACAGCGTATTCATTTTCCGCTGGAGGTCCATTTGTTTACCCAACTGTAGATGCAATTACATTAACACCAATTTGTGCCCATACAACAGGAATTCAACCTATTGTATTAAATAGTAATAGCAACATTGAAATAAGGGTAGAAAGTAACAATGATGAATTTAATGTTATTTTTGATGGTCAAAGTACTATTACTCATATAGATAAAGTTGTAGTAAATGTTAATAAAGCAAAAGAATATGTAAATGTTATTTTATTTGATGACTATGATTATTTTAAAGTATTGAGGGCAAAAATTATAAATAATTGGAAAGATTGTGAAGGTGATTAATTTGAAATCAAGAAGGCATAATAAAATACTAGAGATAATTAGCGAAAAAGATATAGAAACTCAAGAAGAATTAGCAGAAGAATTGAAGAAAGCTGGATTTGATGTTACTCAAGCAACAGTATCAAGAGATATAAAAATATTAAAATTAATAAAAATGCAAGGAGTTTCTGGAACTTATAAGTATGCAGTTTCTTCAAAAGAAAGCAAAGATATTAATGATAAATTATCTAGTATATTATCTAATGCTGCTATTTCAGTAGAAAATGTAGATAATTTCGTTGTTGTAAAAACATTGACAGGTTCAGCAATGGCAGTAGCTGAAGCAATTGATACATTATTTGATACTGAAGTTGCAGGAACAATAGCTGGTGACAATACAATATTTATATTAGCTAGAAGTTTAGATAAGGCTGAAGAATTAGTTGATAGAGTTAGAAAAATGATTTTATAAATAAAAGGTGATATTAATGTTATTGCAATTAAATATAAAGAACTTTGCTTTAATTAGAGAGTTATGTGTTGAATTTGGAAAGGGATTTAATATTTTATCAGGAGAAACTGGAGCTGGTAAATCTATTTTAATAGATACCATAGACTATGTTTTAGGTGGTAAATTTTCAAAGGATTTAATAAGATATGGAGAAGATAAAACCTTTGTAGAAGCAGTATTTTCAATGGAAAATCCTGAGATTTTAAATGTGCTAAAAGAACAAGATATAGATGATGAATTATTAATTATTTCTAGAGAGACAACCTTATCAGGCAAAAGTATTATTAAAATTAATGGAAAATCTGTAGTTCTATCTTATTTAAAAAGGGTAAGAGAAAAATTATTAGATATACATGGTCAACATCAAAATCAAAATTTATTAAATAAAGCATGTCACATACAATATTTAGATGATTTTATTGGGGAAGAAATATATTCTTACTTAAATAAATATGAAGAATTAAGAAGAGAGCAAAATTTAATAATTGAGAAAATTAAAGAATTAAATGGAAATACAGATAGAGAAAAACTACTTGATTATATAAAATTTCAAATAGATGATATAGAAAAAGCTAACCTTAAAGTTAATGAAGAGGAAGATTTAAAAGAAGAATTTAACCTTCTTTCAAATGCAGAAAAGATATCATTAGCATTAAGAAAAAGTTATTCAATATTAGATAGTCCGGTTGAAGGCATATCTATTAATGAAGGATTATCTAAAGTAGTAAATGAACTAACAAGTGTTGAAAAGCATTTTGAAAAAATAAAAGAAAAAAGAGAGAAAATAGAAGATTCACTTTATATTATAGAGGAAATTACAAGAGAAATAAGAGATCTTTCTTCTGAAATTCACTATGATGAATTTGAACTAGAGAAAATAAATTCAAGAATTTATGAAATCAGTTTATATAAGAAAAAATATGGTGAGTCTGTTGAAGACATATTAAATTACTTAAAAAAATTAAAAAATCAGTATGATGAATTAGTTAATTCTGAAGAGATAATAAATGAATTAAATTCAAAAAAATCAAAAATTGAAGACGAAATGAAAGAGTTATGCTATATTATGCATGACATAAGAGAAAAACATGCTGTAAGTCTTGAAGAAAAGATAAAATACGAATTAAATTATATAGGAATGGAAAAATCTATTATAAAGATAGAAATAGAAAATACTGATAATTTTAACTCTAGAGGATTTGATGATGTTACATTTTTAATATCTACAAATCCAGGTGAGCCTTTAAAAGTTTTAGAAAAAGTTGTTTCTGGTGGAGAACTTTCTAGAATAATGTTAGCTATGAAATGTGTTTTTGTAGATAAAGATCAAATACCAACATTAATTTTTGATGAAATAGACACAGGTATTAGTGGAACTGTAGCAAAAAGAGTTGGTGAAAAGATGTTTGAGGTATCAGCTAAACATCAAGTTTTATGTATAACTCATTTACCTCAAATAGCAGCATTATCAGATTGTCATTATTTTGTTTCTAAAAGAGTTGAAGAGGGAAAGACTTTTACAGAAATAAAGACCCTAGATAAATATGAAAAAATCAAGGAAATAGCAAAAATGACTGGTGGAGATGAAGTAAGTGATGTAACTTTAGAAAATGCTTCTGAAATGGTTGCTTTTGCAGAATTGAAAAAACAAGAAATATTAAAATGTATATAAGTAAATACATAAGTAAATATATTTTGGAACAAACTAAAATCATGGTTATTTGCCATGATTTTAGTTTTTTATTTTTTTAAAGTTATATCTTTAAAATTTTTAACGATTTTAACAAAGTTCCTACAGCATATAAGAATAGTTATGAGGGAAAGTTAAATACAGAGAAGCAAAGGAGGAGATACTATGAAAAGAAAAAATTTAAAATATATACCTATGATAATAACTCCAATGTTGATTCTGAGTTTAATTACTTACTTCTATCTATTTAATATACCAGAAAGAATATATATTAATGAAGATGCTGAAAGTATAAAAGTATCAAATAGTATATTTATTAAAGATAGTAAAATTATTAAAGATAAACTGGAATTAAGACTTTTAGGAATTATTCCAATAAAATCAGTTTCAGTTTCAAAAATTAAAGATTTAGAAGTATATCCAGGAGGGTTAAATGTTTGAATTAAGATTTCAACTAAAGGTGTTTTAGTTGTAGGTCATTCAGATATTGAGTCTTTAGAAGGAAAGCTAGAAAGCCCAGCTAAAACTTCTGGAATAGAATTAGGGGATGTAATAACTAAAATAAATGGAGAGGAAATTGAAAATTCAAGGGATTTATCAAAAAAGATTAGAGAGTTAGATAATGAAGTAATATCTATAGAGTATTTGAGAAATGGAATAAGCAACAAAAAGCAAATACAACTAGAGAAAGAAAATAACGAATATAAATTAGGGTTGTGGGTGAGAGACTCTACAGCAGGAATAGGAACATTAACTTTTTATGACAAAAAGTCAAATTTATTTGGTGCATTAGGACATCCAATAACAGATGGAGATACAAATAAACCATTTACTATAAAAGAAGGTAATTTGCTTAATTCATCAGTAATAAGTATAAAAAAAGGCGAAAAAGGTGCTCCAGGTGAATTAAAAGGATTATTTGTAAATGAAAGAGATAATATAGGGACAATTGAGAAAAATACTGAATCAGGTATTTTTGGAGTTGGTTCAGATAATCTGATAAATGAAGTTTATAATACACCAATTAAAATTGGTTTTAGAAGTGAAATAAAAGAAGGTCCTGCAAGTATTATAACAACAATAGACGAAAATGGTCCTAAAGCATATGCTATTGAAATACTTAAATTATTACCACAAGAAGAACCAGGAGCTAAAAGTATGGTAATTAAAGTAGTTGATCAAGAATTGTTGGAAAAAACAGGCGGAATTGTCCAAGGAATGAGTGGTAGTCCTATAATTCAAGATAATAAATTAATAGGAGCTGTTACTCATGTTTTAATTAATAAGCCTGATGTAGGATATGGAATATATATAGAATGGATGCTTAAGGATGCGGGGATAATAGAATAATATAAAATATTTACACATAAAATTTTGAAAAAAATGTAAAAAAACTATTTTATTTAAATAATTTGTGTTATAATGAGTAAGAAAACTTTATAAAATAAAAGTATTTTAATAGAATGTCTATAAATAATATTTATAGAAGATTTATAAAGATAAAAATATAAACAACTATTATTTACTCATTTTATGTGGAGTATACGGGAAGATGGGGGAGAAAAAAGTATGAATGACTCTAAAATTTCAGTTTTAATAGCTGATGATAACAAAGAATTTTGCAGTATTTTGAATGATTATCTATTAAACCAAAGAGATATTATAGTTACTGCAGTTGCTAAAGATGGAAGGGAAGCTTTAGCTTTAATTGAAGAAAAACAACCAGATTTAGTGGTACTAGATATTATTATGCCACATTTAGACGGTTTGGGAGTTTTAGAAAAATTAAATTCTATGAATTTAGAAAAAATGCCAAGAATAATAGTGCTTTCTGCAGTAGGTCAAGACAAAATAACCCAAAAAGCCATTACACTTGGAGCAGATTATTATGTTGTTAAACCTTTTGATATGGACGTATTTACGAAGAGAATTAGAGAATTATTTAATGGATCTTCTAATGAAGTAATGAGAAGACCATCAAATACAATGATGGAAACTGAAGTAAGACCAGTGTCAAAAGGACCAATAGATTTAGAAACAGAAATTACAAACATAATTCATGAAATCGGAGTGCCTGCACATATAAAGGGATATATGTACTTAAGAGAGGCAATTACTATGGTAGTAAACGATATGGAGTTGTTATCAGCTGTTACAAAAGAATTATATCCTTCAATAGCTAAAAAATATAATACAACTGCGTCAAGAGTTGAAAGAGCAATTAGACATGCTATAGAAGTTGCTTGGGGCAGAGGACAAGTAGATGCTATTAATAAGCTGTTTGGATACACAATCCACAATGAAAAGGGTAAGCCAACAAATTCAGAGTTTATAGCAATTATAGCTGATAAGTTAAGACTTAAAAATAAGGTTAGTTAAAGGTAATAAATAAGCCTAAGTTATAATGTTATATACAAATAACTAATGTAAAAAATAATCATGGAAATTTGGTTTTAAGTCAACTAATTTCTATATATTAAGTATAATAAATCCTTCAATCAGTTGAATGTGAAAATTCAATTGTATTGGAGGATTTTTTTATGGAAAAATTGCTAAAATCAGAAATTTAGATTATAAATATATAATAAATAGAGAAGGGAGTTTGTAAGAAACATAAATACTTACGTTAAGAATAAATAGTTAAATAATTTAATTTAAATGAATAAAGAAAAGAGTAATGAATATCATAAAAGCGTGATGAGGTATGAACTAATTAATTATTAAGGGAATAAAATAATATGAATAATAGTTTTTACATTTATATTATTATAAACAAAAGATAGAAATGAGTGATAAATTATGTTAAATA
>JAEZAL010000109.1 GCA_023427705.1 Bacillota bacterium
GAGTTGTAATGGGAATTAATCCAGAAGATTTTAGATGGGTATTAAATAAAGATGATGAGTTTATAGCCCCTGAAGTAGTTATGGTATATTCCAATAAGGGAATAGGAAAAATGACAAGAACTTTCCATGACTTATATAGAAATCATTTAATAAGGGGTAAGTATAAGGATAAGAAGAGACCGATTTTAATTAATAATTGGGAATCAACATAATTTGATTTTAATACTGAAAAATTACTAGATATAGCTAGAGAAGCATCAGCTTTAGGAATTGAAATGCTTGTTATGGATGATGGTTGGTTTGGAAAGCGAAATGCTGATAATTCCTCTTTAGGAGATTGGTTCGTAAATGAAGATAAAATAAATGGTGGACTTAAGTATTTGGTAGATGAAGTTAATAAACTTGGAATGGAATTTGGTATATGGATTGAGCCAGAAATGATATCCGAGGATTCAGAGTTATTTAGAAAGCATCCAGATTGGTGTATTCAAATTCCAGGGAGAAAACCAGCTCTTTGTAGAGAACAATACGTATTAGATTTTTCAAGAAAAGAAATAGTAGATTATATTTATAGTAAGATAAAACTAGTTATATCTAGTGCAAATATAAAATATGTTAAATGGGACATGAATAGACAGTTATCTGATTTAGGAAGCTACTTGTTAGATAAAGAACATCAAGGCGAATTATTTCATAGATATGTTCTAGGAGTATATGATATTATGGATAGATTTACAAAAGATTTTCCAGATATATTATTAGAGAATTGTTCTGGTGGTGGAGCAAGATTTGATCCTGGAATGTTATATTATAGTCCTCAAATTTGGTGTTCAGATGACACAGATGCAATTGAAAGATTAAAGATACAAGAAGGAACATCAATGGTTTATCCATTATCAACAATAGGAGCTCATGTAAGTGATTGTCCAAATCATACCGTTGGAAGAAGCACACCATTTGAAACTAGAGGATATGTAGCTATTGCAGGAACATTTGGATATGAACTAGATGTAACTAAAATATCTAAAGAGGATAGGAATATGATTCCTAAACAAGTTGAGTTATACCATAAGTATAATGATTTAGTGAGAAGAGGAGATTATTATAGATTAGAAAATTATTCTGAAAATCATTTGTTTGATGCATGGGAAGTAGTTTCTAAGGAAAAGGATGAAGTTTTAGTTACTTATATTCAAGTGTTAGGAAGGCCAAACTATCATAGCAGAAGAATTAAATTAAAGGGATTAGATAGTAATAAGATGTATGAAAATAAAGAAACTGGAGAAATATTATCAGGATCAGCTTTAATGAATGCAGGTATAAATTTAACAGGGATTTACGGAGATTTTAAAGGTAAATTAATATATTATAAGAAAATATAAAAATATAGTCTAACATTATTCATTTATAGTGTTAGACTATTATTCATTATCTTCACTGTTATGTTCACGATTCAGTAGTATTTCATAAAAAGCTTCTAATCTCACTAAGTTTGCAAATATACTTAAAAGGTAAGATGTTTCAAGTTTTTTATAAGATGGCACAAAGTTAGTTTCATCTAAGTATTCATTTCTTAGTACTCTAGCATATACTCTTCTAGTAGATACTATCCATAAAAGAATATAACCTATAACTATTATTAGTTGACCAAGAACAGTAACTTCAGCAGAAGTTGTATCTACTTCGTTATTAGTCACAATATCATAAATATCGATTTTAGCACCATAGGAAATTAATAAGTATCCTAGTGCATTTAGAGAAGCAGCTAAAGTTTCTAACCTTTCAGTATCAAAATCTAGCTTACGTATATATTCTTCTATATATTCATTGAATTCTTCATTATCCAAGTTACATTACCACTCATTCAAATATTTTAAGATATTATATGAACAATTTTGCATTATTGTTAATTTTGAGATTTTAATATATATATTAAGATGGTAAAATATACTTATTAAGTTGAAAGGGGATTTTATATGAGAAGAAATATTAAGATTAGACCTAGTAAGCAAGCTTCTATACCTGGATTTATTGTCGGTTTAATTTTTGTTGGAATTGGTATATTTGTAGCTATCCCTAATGCAGGAGCCTTTGGGGTATTATGGACTGGAGTTGCAGTAGTAATTACAATAACTAATGGAATAAATGCCTTTGGAAGCAAAGGAATCCCAAGTGAAGAAATATATATTGAAGACGATTATGAGTATAATGATTCAATTAATAAAGAAAATGTATATACAAGAGAAATTGATTTTGAAGAAAAATTGAGAAAGTTAAAATCCTTAAAAGATGATGGGATAATTAGCGATGTTGAATATGAAATGAAAAGAACAGAAATTTTAAAGAATATTAAGTAGTTATCAAGAGAATCTATTAAATTTAGATTCTCTTTTTTGGTTTATATTGAAATTTAAAGGTTACTAGTTCATACTAATATATTAATAAAGATTTTAAGACGGGGGAAGAGATTTATGAAGAAACCAATTATAGCAGTAACTGCATTATTTGATGATAAAAAGAATAGTATTTGGATGTTACCAGCATATTTAGATGCTGTCACTGAAGCTGGTGGAATACCAGTTATTTTACCTTTAATAGATAATAATGAAGATATAAAAAATTTAGTATATAGATTTGATGGGTTTTTATTAACTGGTGGACAAGATATAAACCCTAAAATTTATAATGAAGAAAAGTCTAAATATTGTGGATATATAAATAATGATAGAGATACAATGGAAGAAATTTTACTTGGAGAAATATTAAAAGAAAATAAACCTATTTTAGCAATTTGTAGAGGCTTTCAATTATTAAACTCGTATCTAGGAGGAAATCTGTATCAAGATATAAGCGTAGAAAAGAATAATGGAAGTGGAAGCACTCACAGACAGGAAAAACCATATAATAAATTAGTTCATAAAGTTATGATAGAAGAAGATTCATTATTGTTTAAAATTATAAATAAAAAAGATATAAGTGTTAATAGTATTCATCATCAAGCAGTAAAGGAATTGTCACCAATGGTTGAAAAAGCAGCTATAACTGAGGATGAACTTATAGAAAGTATTTATTTAAAAGATAAAAAATTCGTTCTAGGAGTTCAATGGCATCCAGAATTATTATATAAAGAAGTAGAAGAACAATATTTAATTTTTAAGGCTTTCGTAAATAGTTGCTTATAAAGAAATTATTAAGAATGTGAAGTGAAAATAAATATTAAAAAAATTCATAGAGAAATCTATGGATTTTTTTTATTAATTATTTACTGTATAATGGGAATTAAATTAATTAGTAAGGGGCAAATAAAATGAATTTAAGACTATCAAATGAAAAAGATTTAAATGAAATAATGAATATAATCAATGAAGCAAAGAAATTTTTAGAAAATAATAAGGTTGATCAATGGCAAAATGGATATCCAAATAAAGAAGTTATATTAAATGATATTAATAAAAATGAAAGTTATGTAATAGAAAACAAAGGAGAAGTTATAGCTACAACAGCACTGTCTTTTGCTGGAGAAAAAAATTATGATAAGATTTATGAAGGAAAATGGATATCAAATGGATCTTATGCTGTTATCCATAGAATAGCAGTATCTAAAGTAAAAGGATTAAAAAATATTGGTACTGAAATACTTAAAAAATCTGAAGAATTATGTATAGCAAATGGAATAAATAATATAAAAATAGATACCCATGAAGATAACATACCTATGCAAAAACTGTTATTAAAGAATAATTATAAATATTGTGGAGTAATTTATTTAGAAGATGGTAGTAAAAGAATAGCTTTTGAAAAGGAATTTTAATAAAAATAAGAGAGATTAATATGTGCATTTGCATTATAAGAGGGGTGAAAAGATGCTAAATAGACAATTAGCACAAAAAATTGTTGATAAAATGATGGAGATAATTCCTTACAATGTTAATATAATGGAGAAAAATGGTGTGATAATTGGAAGTGGAGATAATTCTCGAATAGGACAAATTCATTTAGGAGCCATAGAAGCTTTAAGGTTAAAAAAGAGTACAGAAATAACAAAGGAAAGTGATGGCGTTAAGCTAGGTGTTAATATCCCAATAACTTTTAATAATAGAGTAATTGGTGTTATAGGAATTACAGGAGAGCCTAAAAAAGTTAGACCTTTTGGGGAGATTGTAAGAGTTACAGCTGAACTACTAATAAATCAAGAATATAGTATTCAAAAGTATATAGTAAAAAATAGAATTAGAGAAGAATATTTATATGAGTGGCTCCATAGAAAAGAAGATTATGATAAAGAATTTATTGAAAGAGGAACTGAAGTAGAAATAGATGTTAAATTAAATAGGACATTGGTATTAATAGAATATAGAAAGAACAGTGATGAAGTATTAAGAAAAAATATAAACTCTTTTATTAAAAAAGATGAATATGCTATTTATGCTAACTTTAATAGATTAGTATTAATACTTAATACCAAAGTAGATTTAATAGAAAAGCGCATAGAAGAAATAATCAGTCAATATGAAAATGATGTTTTTAGAGTAGTATACAATAAGGTAGAAGGAATATTAGCAGAATACTTTTATAAACTTTTAAACTCATTAAATACAGCAAATAAATTAAATTTAAAAGAAATAATTATTCCACTAAAAGATATTAAATTTTTATCAGAAATTGATAAAACAATTGAAAATGTAGAAAATAAAGAAATTATTGAAAAGTTAATAAAACATGGTGGAGAACTTTTAGAAACATTTATTATTTTTGTTGAATCTAATAGTGAAAAACAAATTACATCTAATAAATTACATATACATAGAAATACTTTAGCATATAGAATAAGCAAAATAGAAGAGTTAACTGGATTAAATTTTAATAAGGCAATAGACTGTTATAGACTTACAGGTGCATATCTTTATTACAAAGTAATTTATTCAAATGCACAATAAAAAAATGTAGAACTTTGTGTATATGAATAATGTAACCATTTACTTATGGGAGTATTATATGAATATGTTCAAAAAAATTGAGAGGGGATAAAATAATGGATATAACAGTTACTGCCTTAGGGGCAATAGTTGCTTTGATTGTAGCAATTACACTAATAATTAAAAAAGTTCATCCTGCATACGGTTTAATAATCGGAGCAGTAATAGGAGGTCTAGTAGGAGGGGCATCACTTGTTGATACAGTGACATTAATGATTAATGGAGCTAAAGGTATGATGCCAGCAATTTTAAGGATTTTAACAGCAGGTGTTTTAGCAGGAGTGTTAATTCAATCTGGAGCAGCATCAAAAATAGCTGAAACAATTGTGGACAAGATAGGAGAATCAAAAGCATTAATAGCATTAGCTATTGCAACAATGGTATTAACTATGGTTGGGGTATTTATAGATGTTGCTGTAATTACAGTTTCACCTATAGCATTGGCCATAGCAAAAAGAGTTAATTTAACTAGGACAGGGATATTGATAGCTATGATTGGTGGAGGTAAGGCAGGTAACCTTATGTCACCTAATCCTAATGCAATAGCAGCTGCAGATAATATGGGGGTTTCATTAACAAGTGTTATGATGGCAGGAATAATACCTGCAATATTTGGATTAGTAGTAACTTGTATAATTGCACAAAAAATTAAAAATAAAGGTACAGCTGTAGAAATAGAAGGAAATGTAGAAAAAATTGAAGAAATGCCAGGATTTTTAAAAGCTATAGTAGGCCCTTTAGTTGCCATATTATTATTAATGTTAAGACCAATAGCTAAGATAGAAGTTGATCCATTAATAGCGCTTCCAGTAGGTGGATTAGTAGGAGCGTTAGCAATGGGGAAAATTAAAAATATAAATCAATATGCAAGCTTTGGAATAGGTAAAATGAGTGGAGTAGCAATATTATTAATTGGTACAGGAACTTTAGCAGGAATTATATCTAATTCAGGATTAAAAGATGTAATTATTGAGGGTATAAATATATTAGGATTACCTAGCTTTGCATTAGCACCTTTATCAGGAATATTAATGTCAGGAGCAACAGCATCAACAACCTCAGGTACAGCTGTAGCAACATCAGTATTTGGAGGTACAATTTTAGAATTAGGAGTACCAGCTTTAGGAACAGCTGCAATGATTCATTCAGGAGCAACAGTATTAGATCACTTACCACACGGAAGCTTTTTCCATGCAACAGGAGGTAGTGTAAATATGAGTATGAGTGAAAGATTAAAGCTTATACCTTATGAATCACTAATTGGATTAACAATGGCGATAGTTTCTACAATAATATTTGGTATTATATTATAATTATATATTTTGAATGGAGATGAATTACATGAAGTTTATATTAGCACCAGATTCATTTAAAGAAAGTATGACATCAAAAGATGCTTGCAATGCAATGGAAAGAGGTATTAAAAAAGTAATTAAAGATGCTATATGTATAAAGGTACCAATGGCTGATGGCGGAGAAGGAACTGTAGAAGCTTTAGTTGAATCTACTGGAGGAAATATAGTAAGTACATTAGTAACACATCCTCTTGGAAATAAAAAAGTAAAAGCCTATTATGGAATACTAGGGAATGAAGAAAAAGCAATAATAGAAATGGCAAGCGCTAGTGGAATTCATCTAGTTGAAAGAGAAAAGAGAAATCCATTAATTACTACTACATATGGCACAGGGGAATTAATATTAGATGCTATAAATAGAGGCGTAAAACATATAATTATTGGAATAGGAGGTAGTGCCACTAATGATGGTGGAGCAGGAA
>JAEZAL010000153.1 GCA_023427705.1 Bacillota bacterium
GATATCCCTAAAACTAAAGCAGGTAAAATTAAATATTCATATCTATCAATAAATGCAGTTTTACCTGGCATCATACGACCGCCTACAGGTAACCATCCTAAATTTAGTGAAAATATTAATATACAAACCATTCCAAAGAAAAATTGTGGTATTGAAACTCCTATCATTCCAGCAACAGTTAATAGGTTTTCTGAAAAAGTACCACGACGTATTGCACTAAATAAACCTAATACACTACCTAAAATAGTTGAAATTAATAAAGCAGATATAGCTAACTCTAAAGTCGCTGGTAATAAATCTTTTATTATTTCTATAATAGGAACTCCACTTGATACACTATATCCGAAGTTTCCTCTTAATATTTCACCAAGCCATTTAAAATAACGAAGTATAAATGGATCATTTAAACCATATGCTTGACGTATTTCTTCTAGTTTTTGTGGATCTACATTTGCAAGCATTTCTGGACTTATCATATGTGATACTGCATCACCTGGGGTTAATTCAAGCCCTAAATAAATAATAAAAGTTATAAGTACTAACATTGGAATTAATCCTATTAACTTTTTAATTATGAACTTTCCCATAATGTCCCTCCTATATTTAAATCAAGAGATTGCAGAAGCAATCTCTTAATCCATTAATTTATTTAATTTATCTTCCAGTTTTGGATATTCCAATCATAATTGAATTGAGGATTACCATATTCAGTAATACCTGTTTCTAATCTATTACTTTCAATTAAGAATATAGGTTGATAATATAATGGTATTTCGAATAAAGTTTCATTTTCATATTTTTGTAATTCAAAATATGCGTTCTTTTGAACTTCAGGATCAACTGATGAATTTGTTGCATCTATTAGTTTATTTAAAGTATCATCTGATGGTGTATGTGAATTTGAAGGTTGTCCAGTTCTGTATCTATCATAATATTCATGCATTGAAAGAGCTGCATTTGCTGCATAAGCCATATCCCAATCTACTGCGCTTGGACCATTTACTTGGTCTTCAGGTGCCTTCCAAAGAATAGTTGCTAAGTCTCCTTCAACTAATCTAAATTCCATTTTTATTCCTACATCACTTAAATATGATTGAATTGCAGTCATAAAATCTACTGTTAATTGATCAGTATAATAATAAACAACATCTATTGTATAATTTGGATCCCAATTAGCTTCTTTTAATAATTCCTTTGCTTTTTCAGGATTAAAATCATAATTATCTAATCCATCTACTTTGTCTGCTCCATTTGGAGTTAAGCTATTTGCTGGAATTATAGTATCATCAAATAAATTTTTACCAATAGTATCCATATCTATAGCGTATCTAATAGCTTGACGCACCTTAACATCTGCTAAAGGAGATTTAGTTCCGTCAGCTTTGTCAAATTTATTTACATAGAATAAACGAGTATATCTTACATCTATTTGAGTTAATTTAATGTTACTAGCATCACTTAATGCTTTTACATCTGCTACACTCTTAGTGTATCCATAATCTAATAATCCTGATTTAACATTATTAACTAAGTTAGGATCACTATCTCCTGGGCTTGGAGTTAAGTGAATTGTATAATTAGCAACTCCATCATAATATTTATCAAATGGTACTAGAGTAGTATAATCATTCATTTTAACTTCTTTAATCATAAATGGTCCTGATCCAACTGGACTTTGGAAATATTCAGCTTGTTGGAATTTTAATGGATCTACACCATCAAAATATTTCTTAGGTAATGGTGCAAATTGTGTAAATGTAAGTAATGCATCTGGAGCAACTTGATCAAATGTAATAGTAATTTTATTTCCATCTATAACTACGCCTGATAATTCATTTTTTGTACCAGCTAAATAATCTGCACTACCTGAAATAGCTTTAAAAGTATTTAAAAATACTGAGTTAATTACTGCTGTATTCATTGAATATTCAATACTCCATTTTACATCTTCAGGAGTAATTTTTTCTCCATCATGCCAATAAATATCATCTCTTAAATTAAATACTAATTCAGTTCCGTCTTCACTAAGTGTATAATCCTCTGCTAGTTCTCCCTTTGAAGGTTGTAAATTAGCATCTGCTTCTATTAGATGATCATATAATACCTTTGTTGATGTGTATGCTCCTGGGTTTAACCAAGGTGTTTCAAAGAATTCTACAGGTCCACCATTAGAATAAAGTGTTTTTTCTTCACTTTGACCGGCTTCCCCTTCACTATTGCTACCACAAGCAATTAGTGACATAGACATAATAGCAACTAGGATAAAGCTAAAAACTTTTTTCATTGTAATTCCTCCATCTCTTTCCCCTTATTTATTCAAACGAAATTTTCACTCCAGTTTTTAGTTTAGTTTTTGGAGTCATATTCCATTTATATTTTGATTATAGCATCAGCCTCGAATCTTGTAAACGTTTTTGAATGTACTTAAATCTATTTATTTATTTCATTATTTTCCATGGTCTTTTTTGTTATCTTATTAAAATAACCTTTATTTTTTTTAGAATTTTAATATTTTTCTAAATATTATTAATAATTAAAATATTTTATTGTATAATATCGGTAAAATAATTTAAAGTGAGGTTAGATTATGATAGTTGGAAAATTAAAAGATTTACATCGTTATAAAGGTTTAAGCAAAAACTTAGATAAGGCAATAGATTATATTTTAAATAATGATCTAAAGAATTTAGAAAATGGAAAGAATGATATTGATGGGGATAATGTCTTTATTAACAAATTTAGTTATATAGGTTTAGAAGAATCTAAGTGCTTCTTTGAAGGTCATAAAAATTATTTAGATATACATATTCTATTAAATGGCTGTGAAAGCTTTGGTTATACTGATATTTCTGAATTGAATCAAGTTACTGAATATGATTCTGAAAATGATTTTATGAAATTTGAAGGTACAGTTAAAAACTACATAAAATTAGAAGTTGGAGATTTTGTAATTGTTTTTCCTGAAGATATTCATATGCCAAAAATTAAGATTAATGATGAAAAAATTGAAAAGGTTGTATGTAAAGTTATTGTTTAAATGAATTTTAATAACAAGCCAAAAAGGAGATAGATATTATATTCTTTGCGACATAGTGGACTCCAAGTCGCTAGAATATAATATCTATCTCCTCATATACTGAAGGTATCTTTATTTTTAGAAACTCCGTAAGGAGTTTTTTCTTTACTTTTACATTTTTATTATTCATTCTACATCATGAGGAGCACTATCATGTTGCTGATTTATTAATTAACAATTCTGCTGTTTTCTCTTTTAAATTTAGTACTTTATCTTTATTTAATAATGCATACCCTGTACTTAATAAATCTATAATGTAAAGTTGTGATATTTTGCTTGTTAGTGATCCACCATCTAAAGGATTTTCTTTTCCAGCTGTAATCAAAACACAATCTGCAAGTTGTGCAACTGGAGATAATAAATAGTTAGTAATTGCAATAATTTTTGCATTTTTTTCTTTAGCTACCTTTAGAGAATCTATATTATCCTTAGTTTATCCTGATAAGCTTAAAGCTACAATAACATCATTTTCTTCACATGCTGAAGAATACATCAATTGAAAATGATTATCTGTAATAGAAAGGCCTGCCTTACCCATTCTAATAAATCTATTTTGAGCTTCATATGCAGCTAATCCAGATGCACCTACTCCATAAAAAAATAATCTATTAGAATTTTGAATTAGATTAATAGCTAAATTTAATTGAGCTTCATCTAAGACATTTTTTGTATTTATTATACAGTTAGTCATATTAGCAGCAATTGAGTCTATAAAATTCTCATGATATTGCTCATCAGAGGGTTTGTCATCTTTTGCTATTTGTAATTTCAAATCTTGAAAGCCATTAAATCCAATTTTCCTAACACATCTTAATATTGTGGCTTCTCCTACATTTATCTTTTTAGATATTTCTAATAGAGTTTCATAAATAATATTTCCTTTTTCTAATAAAATATAATCTGCAACCTTTCTTTCTGACTTACTTAAAGAAGGATAACAAGATTCTATCATCGATATATATTTAATAAGCAACACCACTTTTCCTTTTAAAATAGTTAATTTATTACCAATTATATATTTAATTAACACATTTTTCAATATAAAAATGTTTACTTTCTTTCAAAACTTATATATCTAGTTCCCTGAAAAGATAACACTCCTTTGTCACCTTCTGCAATAAGACCATACTCTCTACCAGATACTACAAACTCCATTCTCTCTCCATTTTCAAATTGGAAAGTTACATAATAAGTAGTTGATGTTGATGTATGCATCATATTATCCCCTGTATTATGATTATGATGACTTACTGAAACTCTCTTAGATGAAACTGTTGAATTTACTGGTATTATAGGTTGTTTATTATTATGTGACCATTCACTAATACCTTTTATTATTGAAAAGATAAACACCCAAACTATTAAAATAAAGACTATACTAAACATAGCTGAAAAGGAATCAAAGGAATTAAACTCATTATACATATTACCCTCCCAAATTAATTATTACCCCATTGTATTTTCTTTATGTCCACACTCACTACACTTATAATATTTCTTCCCATATTGATTATTATCGTAAGCATAATCATACTCTTTCATTATTTCCCCACAAATTGGACAAACTTTTTCTACTGATTTTTTCAAATTACTTCCTCCTTGGTATTAGTAAAAATTTTATTATAAACAACTTCTAATAGCCCTTCTTTATTATCTATTTCATCTAAACCTATCACTTCTATTACTTTATTAGATGAAAGTATAATATAGTTATTTTCCTTTTCATTAGTATAAACCTTAACTTCATTAGGTAAATTGGTTTTTATTTCATTATAATTAATTCCTTGATTCTCAAACCACTTCATCATCTTATTAAAATTCCAACTTACCATAAATTTATAATCACTTTCAAAAAGTTCATATGATAATCTCATATTATTGCCATTTGCTATATAAAACACTTTATGAGCTAAGAAACTCTTTTTCTCGTCAACATAAATATAGTCATCATTAATAACATCATCATTAAAATCTTTTATAC